>JAISMA010000167.1 GCA_031276985.1 Helicobacteraceae bacterium
GGCGGACAATCGCGGATTGCGCGGGGGCGTATTCGCGATCAACGCGAGGCGGGCGGCGTTTTGCGGCGGACGCGCGCGGGCTTCTTATCCGCGCCGTTTGCAAGAGGCGCTTCAAGAGGCGCGCGCGGCGCGGGCAGTTTGAAGCCTTTAATCGACGATAGCGCAAGCGTGGCGATCGTAGAGCCGTTATGCAAAAAGCCCGTCGCCACCGGCGAAAGCGCGCCAATTGCCGCGCAAAACAATATGGCGGTATTTACCGCGATCATCGCGGCAGAACCCTGATTGACGCGCGAAACGGTCTGATTTGCGATTGATTTCGCCGCCGCGAGTAAAAATATATCGTCTTTTAGCAACGTAATGTCCGCGCTAATCTTCGCCACGTCCGCGCCTTTTTGCATAGCAATGCCCACGTCGGCGGCTAACAACGCGGGCGCGTCGTTGATTCCGTCGCCGATAAAAGCGCACGTTTCGCCGTTTGCGCGCAACTCTTTGGCAATCGCCGCTTTTTCGTCGGGCTTCAACTCGTAGCGACACTCGTCAAAGCCAAGCTCTTGAGCCAGCGCCGTCGCTTTGGCTTTGGAATCGCCCGTGAGCATTACGCACTTTTTCACGCCAAGCGCCCGCAACGTCAAAAGCGCCTCTTTGCTCTCTTTTCGCGGTTCGTCTTTGAGCCACACAACGCCAAGTAGCGCGTCGTCAAAACCGATATATAGCGGGGTGAGATTGGATTTATGCGCTTTGAACGCGATCTCGCTAACGGACGAAAAGTCGATTTTTTCGTTCTCTTCAAGGTAGCGTCGAGAGCCGATCGCCACTTTTTTGCCCTCGACATACGCAAAAACGCCATTTGCGGCGATAAACTCCACGGCGGTATGCTGAAAATGGCGCATATTGCCGTCTTTTCTCGCCGCTTCGACAATCGCCTGCGCGATCGGATGAAAATAATGCTCCTCGATAGAAGCGGCAAGCGCGAGAATCTGCTCCTTGCTCCACGATTTGTTAAGCGAGATGGTTTCGACCACTTCCAATTCGCCGTTTGTGATCGTCCCCGTTTTGTCAAAGATAAAGGTCGTCGTTTTAGCCAGCTTTTCAAGCGCTTCGGCGGATTTGGCGAGCAATCCCGCCTTTCCCGCCCGATACATAGCCGCTTTGAATACGACGGGGACGCTTAAACGCAAGGCGCACGAATAATCGGTCTGCAAAAGCGCCTCGATCCTATCCGCGTTGCGCGTAACCAGCGCGGTAACGCCCGTCAATCCAAGCGAAAACGGAATAAGCCGATCGGCTAATCTATTGGCGCGATACTGCGTTTGCGATCGGGAGTTAAGCGAATCGGCTACGACTCGCGCAATCCTCGCGGCGGCGCGATCGCTTCCCGTCGCTTCGGCGTAGATCTCTATGCGCCCCTCCTCGACGGTCGTGCCGCTCAAAACCCGCGATCCGCGCTCTTTTCTCACGGCCAGCGATTCGCCCGTCATAGCCGATTCATTGACGGCGGCAAGTCCGCTTAACGTTATGCCGTCGACCTCGATCGTATCGCCCGCGTAAGCTACGACAATGTCGCCCGCTTTCGCTTCGTCCGCGCTTATTCTAATCTCGTCTTCGCCGCGTTTAACCCAGACAAGTCCGCTTGAGGCGACGCTAAGCGAAAGAAGCAGATCGTCGCTTCGTCGAACGATTGCGCGTTCTATGGCGCGGGAGATCGCGATAAGCAGGTTTGTCGCGTTTGCGGAAGCGTAATTGCCGCGCAACAACGAAACGACGATCGCCGCCGCCTCCATCGTATCGCCCGTGATTCCCTCTTTTGGGATCGATTCCACGCCGCGCTTGATCGCGCCAAACGACGCCGCCAGCGTCATCGCCAATTTAAGCGGTTTGGGCAAAAACGGAGTCAACGCCAGCGAAAGCGCGGCGCGTTTGATCGCGCCTTTGGCGTCGCTCGCAAAAAGGCTCATCGCTCCTCTTTGCCAAGCTCCGCTTCAACTTCGGCTTTCGCGTCGTCGAAGCGATCTTTTAACTCGCCGAAAAACTGCGCGCTTGACGCGCCAAATTTGATCGCCGTTTTGAAAATCGCCTCTTGAGCGGCTTTATTCGTCAAAAGATACGCCGCCAATCCGCCGATGACCGCGCCTTTTATGAACTGCTCTTTGGAAGAGCCGCCAAAGATCGCGTTTGCGACGTCGTTTAAGAAACTATTCGCCGCGTTCGCGCCATGATTTTCGGTTTCATTTGCCATTGCTTATCTCCTCTAATTTGTTCAGCGCCGCGATCGCCGCGCCGCCAATCGCCGCTATAGCGATAGCTTTTAGCGTTTCGTTTGCCTTCAGTTTGTCTATCGTTTCGGCGGCGCAAAATATCGCGATCGCGCCTTGCGTAGCGTATATGGCTTTGGCGGCGGCGGTTTTTTTGCGCGCGCGAATCGATAGCAGCGCGTGCGTAATCGCCGCGCCAGCCGCTACGGAGCTATTTTTCATTGCCCGTCTTTTTCTTGCTTTTGTTCATGCGCTCTTTGGCTACCTCGTCAATCGCGCCCGCGTACGCTTTGGCGTAATCGATTTTTTCCTTGATTACGCGGCGGCTTTTATTGACCGCGCGCTTGAACTTGACGCTGTTTGCCGCGCCGATAACGGCGGCGCTTAAAACCGCCCCAATCACAAAATGCACCATCACAAACTCCTTGCCGTCTCTAAAATCGGCTCGTAGTCGCCTTTTGCCAACGCCTCGAAAAGCGTCGGCGACAACTCGTTTTTATCGTAAGTAACGACCGCCGAAGCGCTAAAAGGATTAACGCTCACGCCCGTAACGCCCTTTATGGATTTCATGTAGCGATTGACCGTCTCCCCCGAAATCCAAGCGGGAATTTTGCCGTTTAGCTTCAGCCGCGCCCGTCCTTCGATATGATGCGCCACGCTTAAACGTTTTAGCAAATCGCCCAAGCGCTCCAATTCGGTCGAACTCATAAAACCTCCCGCAAAGCCCGTAAAACGTTAAGTATAACCTCTTAAACATTAGTTTTTCGCAACTAGATAAGCGCTAAACTGCCAAACCAAAAGGAAACGAAATGCAAGAGATAAAACTCGACTCGCCGTTTGATTCGCATCTGCACCTTAGAGACGGCGATCTGCTAAAAACCGTCGCGCCGATTAGCGCTCGCGCTTTTGCGGGCGCGATCGTAATGCCAAATCTTACGCCGCCAATAGAGACGATCGACGCGGCGAACGCCTACAAAGCGCGCGTAATCCAAGCGATCGACGCGCCGTTTGAGCCGATTGTCGCCCTTTATTTAACGCGCAGGGTAAAGCTAGACGACGTTAAACGCGCGAAAATTGTAAAACTTTATCCGTTTGGCGTTACGACGGGCGCGGAAAGCGGCGCGAAAAATATAGGCGATTTCGACGAAATTTTCGGCGTTATGCAAGATTGCGGCGCGATCCTAAGCGTTCACGGCGAAAGCGGCGGCGAAGTATTGCAACGCGAAGCGGAGTTTGCGCCGATTTACGAAAAACTCGCAAAAACCTATCCGCGCCTAAAAATTGTTATGGAACATATCGGTTGCGCGGCGTTAGCCAATCTGCTTGAAAAGCGCGAAAACCTTTACGCGACGATCACGCTTCATCATCTGTTGTATACGCTTGACGATCTGCTAGGCGGCGCTCTTAATTCGCATCTGTTCTGCAAGCCAATCGTCAAAACCGCCGCCGATCGCGCCGCGCTAAGACAATTGGCGTTTTCCGCTTATCCGAAAGTATCGTTTGGATCGGACAGCGCGCCGCATCCAAAAGCCGCCAAAGAGCGCGGCGCGGCGGGGATTTTTTCCGCGCCCGTTTTACTGCCGACGCTTGCCGAATTATTCGAGGCGCATTCCGCTACGGACGCTTTGCGGGCGTTTGTTTGCGACAACGCGCAAAAGATCTACGACGTAAAACTTCCGCCAAAAACCGTAACGCTAATCAAAAAACCCGCAACCGTTCCAAACGAAATCGGCGGCGTAGTTCCAATGCGTTTTGGCGAGACGATCGGCTGGTCAATCGCTTAGCAGGCGGAGGCGTTTAACAATCCAAGCTCTATGAGTTTTGGCTCTTCGTCTTTCGGCGCGATATAAATTAGCAACGAACACGACGAGGCGTTTTGATCGCGCTTTTGGCTTTTGTAGATTTTGAAACTTTTAAGCGGCTCTTCAAACGTAAGAAAGCGATATTTGTAGGTCTCCGCGTCGATTATCGGCAACTTAAAAGGCGCGGAATGCTCCACGCGGATAAGCGCGGCGGAAGGCTTGAGCGCGGCGTACGCGATATGCGCTTTGCTATGCCCGTTTAGCGAGTTGCGCGAGGCGCGAACGTAAAGCTGATCGTATTCGCGCCCTCTGGCTATGTCGACGCTTTCGGCTTGCATAATGTCCTTGATTAGTAGCGCGTTTAGATCGTAATCGCGTTTTTCGATTGCCTCGTATTTTTGCGATTCTCGCAACGAGGTTTTCAGCGTTTGATTGACCTTTGCGAGAAAAAAAACCAGCATAAACAAAATAACCACGCTTACGATCATCTCGATTAGCGTAAAGGCTTTCGGCATTAGCCGCCAAAACTCATCGAAAAGATCGGCAGCAGCATAGCCGTTATGATAAATCCGACCATAGCGCCGACCAGCAGCATAAGCGCGGGCTCAAGCAACGACAAAAAAACGGCGATGCGATCGCGGTTTTCCTCAAAATATAGCGTGGATAGATTTGACAAAATCGCCTCCAATTCGCTTGTTTCTTCGCCTAGCGCAATCGAGCGGATAAAGGCGCGATCAATCTCAAATCCGCTTTGCTGCAACGCCACCGAAAGTCTGCCGCCCTCGACAAGCCGATCGGACGCTTTGAAAAACAACGACGAAAGCGCCTCGTTTGTCTGAACGTTAGCCGCGAGGCGAATCGTCTGCACAAACGGCACGCCGCTTCGCATAAGCACGGAGCACATATAGCAAAACCGCGCGAGTTCCGCGTTCATCGTTATGCGTCCAAGCAGCGGGATTTTTATGATAAACAGATGAACGGCGTAGCGATAACTCTGGCGCGTTTTCAGCGCGATCGTATGCGCGGCGGCAATCGCGGCGATCGCGGCGGCAATCGCGATCCAATAGGCGGCTATAAAATCGCTTACGCCAATCACGAAGCGCGTAATCGAAGGCAGTTCCTGCCCCAGTTGCTCAAACATGCCCGTAATCTGCGGCACGACGACCGTCATCATAAAGATCAACATGCAGATCGAAACGATCACGATAAACAACGGATAAAACAGCGCGTTTTTCGCCTGTTTTTTTACGCTTTCTTGATCTTTAATGAAGCGCGAAAGCTCCCGCAACACTTCGGGCAAAACCCCGCCGTTTTCCGATATGCGAATCGACTGCGCGAAAAAGGCGGGAATCTCGAAAACGCTCTGATTTTCCAGCGCCTGCGAAAAGCTCTTGCCTTCGTCCAGCAACGTGGCTAACGCCGAAAGGAAATTCGCCGTTTTGCGATCGGAGGCGTACTGCGACGAGGCTAGACGAATAGCGTTGACAATAGAAACGCCCGCTTTGAGATAGATCGCCAGATCGCGGCTGATTCTAGCCAGATTGTTTGGCGCTATGCGCTCTTTGCGCCCTCTGAATACCCGCGCAATCGCGGAGGGTTTAGACGGCGCGAGCATATCAAACAGCAACCCTTTGGCGCGTAGTTTCGCGGCGGCTTCCTCGATACTCGCCGCTTCAATCGCGCCTTTTTGCCGTTCGCCTTTTTGATCGATTGCGCGGAATTTGTAGAGCATTAGTCGGTCTCGTTGAAAAATTCGGAGCTGTATTGCGGTATATGGCGGCGCGGATCGAGGCTGTTTTTCGCGTCTTCTAAACTTACAAAAACTTCGCCGCTTTTCGCGTAGGCGTAATAGCGGTAAAACCTGCCTTGATGCTCCACCAGCGTATCGCTGATCGCGCCGTTTTCAAAGCGTTCCATTTCAAAGCAGCGATCGGCGGGAAACTTCATGCCGTCAAGATAGCCGCTTTCGTCGAAATAAAGCGTTTTGGGCGTTTGCTCAAAAATAGCCAGATCGCCGATTAACTCCTCGCCTTTTGCGTCGAGAAGTCGGCAGTTTTCGCACAGATCGCCCTCGCATACCAGCTTGACGTAGCCGCCAGGAAACGTCCGCAAGGTCGAGTCGAGTTTTTCAAGCGACCACGCGGCTTTGTCCGTATCGTCTTTGCTTGCGATAGCGCGAAGGACGATTGAGTAGATAACGCCGATCAGAATAATCACGACGATTAACTCTATCAGCGTAAAGCCGCGTTTTAGCGTTGATCGCATTCGCTTAGTTTAATGTCGCGGTTTTGGCTCTCTCCGCCCTCTTTGCCGTCCGCGGCAAGCGAAATTAGTTCCGGCGAATCGCCTTCGTAAATGTAGATATACGGCGTATTCCACGGATCTTTCGGCGCGGTTTTCGCGCTAATGTAGCCGCCAGATCGGAAGTTTTTGAACCGCTCCTCGTCGGGATTGTTGATGAGCGCCTCAAGCCCTTGCTCCGTGGAAGGATAATCGCCCAAATTCAGCCTAAAATCGTTTAGCGCCGTCTCCAACTGCTTCATCTGAACGCAGGCGAGTTTTTGCTTCGCCTCTTCGCTTTGACCCATGAGATTAGGCACGACAAGCGCGGCTAACAGCCCCAAAATCACGATCACAATCATCAACTCCATAAGAGTAAAGCCTCTAGACATTTCGCCCCTTTTATTGTTTGGCGTAATTGTATAATACTTCTACAAAGGACGGATATGGATATTTTGCTGATTGGCGCGGGGGCGATGGGCGGCGCGTTATTAAAGGGCTGGAAAAAAAACGGCTACGACCCGCTGGTTTTGGAAAGTAGCGCGGCGCAACGACAGCGGCTATCAGAAACGCGGTTTGTCGAGGACGCGAGCGACGCGAAAGGCAAAGTCGTCGTTTTGGCGGTGAAGCCGCAGTCGTTCGCAAGCGTCAAAATCCCCGTTCGCGCCAAAGCGATCGTTTCAATAATGGCGGGCGTTACGCTTCAAGCGCTGCGCGAATCATTCGAGGCGGATTACTTTATCCGCGCCATGCCAAATCTCGCCGCTTTACATCTTAAATCCGCAACCGCGTTAACAGGCGACGCGCCTTTCAAAAACGAGGCGCTGGAGCTGTTTAACGCCGTAGGTCAAGCCGTATGGTTTGAAAGCGAAAAGGAGCTTGCGATCGCCACCGCGTTAAGCGGGTGCGGTCCGGGTTATCTCGCGCTGATCGCCGAAGCGCTTGCGAACGGCGCGGTTAGGCTTGGCATGAAAAGCGCCGACGCGTATGCGCTGACGCAAGCGCTTTTTGAAGGCATGCCCGCTTTGCTCTCAAGCGAACATCCCGCGGCGCTTAAAGATCGCGTCTGCTCGCCGGGCGGCGCTACGATCGAAGGGATCGCCGCGCTGGAATCTCGCGGCGTTAGAGGCGCGATCATCGAGGCGCTCAAAGCCGCGTTTGATCAATCCGAACGATTAGGCAAAAAATAGCGCTTGGCAAAACGATGACGCTGGAGTTTTTGGCGATCGACTATCGACACCCCGCTTTTAGCGTCGCTATGTTACTGTTGTTTGTGGCGGCGGTGGCGATACTAAATCATCTTGTCGTCGCGTCGAGAAAAAAGCGGCAGGAAAGAAAGCTGGCGCGGTTTATGTCAGGCTTTGATTGGGCTGGAGGCGGCAAGGATTACAAGGCGTTGCTAACCTCGCAACCCGATTCGTTTAACTCGCTTATGCTACTTGCCGACATATATTTCAAAAGCGCGCAATACGCCGAATCGATTCATATCTATCTGGCTTTGCTGGATATGACCGCCGATAAATCGCTTCGCATCGAGGCGATGACGCGGCTTGGCGGCAGTTATCACAGGGCTGGCTTTTATCAGCGTAGCCGCGATATTCTGCTTGAATCGCTCAAGCTCAAAGCGCGAAATCAAGAGGCGCTGGAGCTTTTGTTGATAATATACGAGCAGACCAAAGAGTACAATCGCGCGCTGGAAGTTATCGACGCGCTGGAAGAATTTGGTTTGGATTACGCCAAAGAGCGATCGTTTTTGAAGGTTAAAGCCGTCGAGAACGATCCGTTTTTATCGGGCGAAAAGAAAGAAGCGACGCTCATGGAGCTTCAAAAAGAAGATCCGCGTCTATTCGCGGCGGTTTTTGAATATGTTTTAACGCATAATCCAAAAAACGTCTGGCGCGTAATCGACGCGGATCGCGTTGGCGACGCGCTTGATCTCTTTTGGCGCATGCCCGAAGCGTATTTCGACGAAAGCGAAGCGCTAAAATATCCGCTTTTAAGAGAGCTGTACACCGCCAAAGGACGTTTGAGCGCCGCAAGCGAAAGCGCGATCTTCGAGTTTGACGCGCTAATCAAACTCGGCGACGAAAAAGCGATCGCCGATCTTACGTTCGAGTATCGGTGTCCGCGTTGCGCCGCGAGCTTTCCTATGCGTTTTTCGCGCTGTCCAAACTGTCATAGAGCGGAGATCGCGCAGGTTAAGCCCGTATTGATCAAAAACGCGAAAGGCGATAAAACGGACTACGACGTTAGCGCCAATTTTTATTAAAGAGACGTTATGAAAAAAGTAAAAATTTTCACCGACGGCAGTTCGCTGGGCAATCCGGGTTTTGGCGGCTGGTGCGCGATTCTAAGCTACGGCGATCGCCGCAAAGTATTAAAAGGCGGCGAAGATCTAACCACCAATAACCGCATGGAGCTAACCGCGCCGATCGAGGCGTTAAAAGCGCTTAAAGAGCCGTGCGAAGCGGAGATCGTTACCGATAGTTCCTACGTGGCAAAAGGGATAAACGAGTGGCTTGAAGGCTGGCAAAAAAAGAACTTCGCCAAAGTGAAAAACCCCGATCTGTGGAAGGCGTATATCGAAGCGTCCAAAAAGCATAAAATTTGCGCCGTTTGGGTGCGCGGGCACAACGGGCACAAAGAGAACGAAGAGTGCGATCAAATCGCCAAAAGCGAGGCGGAAGCAAGAAGGCGGCGGTTGTGAAAAACGCTATGGACGCGCTTGAAAAACGCATAGGCTATCGTTTCGCCTCGCGCCGATTGCTGAAAACCGCGCTAACCCACCGAAGCGTAAAAGGCGAGGCAAACAACGAGCGGCTGGAGTTTTTGGGCGACGCGGTAATGGATTTGATCGTGGGCGAATATCTTTACGAATCGTTTGCCGATTACGGCGAGGGCGATCTGACCAAACTTCGCGCCGCTTTAGTTAGCGAAGAGGCGTTTGCGAAGATCGCATTGTTTTTGGGACTGGATTTGGCGCTGTTTTTATCTCCGTCCGAGATCAAAAACAACGGGCGCAAAAAGCCCTCGATTTTGGCGAACGCTTACGAGGCGCTAATCGGCGCGATCTATCTCGACGGCGGTTTGGAAGCCGCGGCGCGCTGCGCGATCGCCGCTCAAAACGCGCTGTTTGGCGACGCCGATCCAAAAACGCTGTTAAGCGATCACAAAACGAGGCTTCAAGAGCTGACGCAGGCGCGATTTGGCGTTATTCCGGAGTATCGCGTTTTGGGCGAAACCGGACCCGATCACAAAAAAGAGTTTTGCGTCGCGTTAAGCGTGAGCGGCGCGTTTATCGCTTCAGGCAAAGGCGCGAGCAAAAAAGCCGCCGAGCAGGAAGCGGCGAAAGCGGCTTTGATCGCTATGGAGGGCGACGATGAATAGCTTCGGCTTGAAACTGCGCTTAACGACCTTTGGCGAATCGCACGGCGCTTGCGTCGGCGGCGTTCTCGACGGCGTTCCCGCGGGACTTGCGATTGACGAGGCGTTTATCCAAAGCGAGCTTGAACGGCGGCAGAAAGCGGCTTTGATCGCTATGGAGGGCAACGATGAATAGCTTCGGCTTTAGACTGCGCTTAACGACCTTTGGCGAATCGCACGGCGCTTGCGTTGGCGGCGTTCTCGACGGCGTTCCCGCGGGACTTGCGATTGACGAGGCGTTTATCCAAAGCGAGCTTGATCGGCGCAGAGGCGGCGCTTCAATCGCCGCCACGCCGCGCAAGGAAGCCGATCGCGCCGAGATATTAAGCGGCGCGTTTGAAGGGCGATCGACGGGCGCGCCAATCGCCTTTTTGATCGCCAACGCCGCCGTCCGCAGCCAAGATTACGACGATTTGCGCGATCTGTTTCGTCCCGCGCACGCCGATTATTCGTGGTTTATGAAATATGGCGTCCGCGATCACAGAGGCGGCGGGCGATCGAGCGCCAGAGAGAGCGCGGCGAGAGTTGTCGGCGGCGCGATCGCCAAACTAATTTTGCAAACGATCGGCGCGAAGGTCGAAAGCGGCGTGTCGGCGGTAGGCGCAATCGCGGGCGAAATACGCGATTTTGACTACGCCAAAACCAGCCCGATCTTTGCGCTAGATCCGCGCAAAGAAGCGGAGCAGACGGAAGCGATTGCGCGCGCAAAGCGCGATGGCGACTCGATTGGCGCGGTCGTCAAAATCCGCGCCACGGGCGTTCCCGCAGGACTTGGCGAGCCGCTTTACGCCAAACTTGACGCAAAATTAGCCGAAGCCATAATGGGCGTCAACGCCGTCAAAGCGGTCGAGATCGGCGCGGGTGCTCTCGCGTCGGCTATGCTTGGTAGCGAATGCAACGATCAGATGAGCGCGGCGGGGTTTTTGAGCGCCAACGCGGGCGGCGTTTTGGGCGGCGTAAGCAGCGGCGCGGCAATCGAGATAACGGCGCATTTCAAGCCAACCCCGTCAATCGCAAAGCCGCAAAAAACGCTTGATACCAGCTTAAACGAGCGCGTTATCGAAATCAAAGGGCGGCACGACAGCTGCGTGGGCGTTCGCGGAAGCGTCGTTTGCGAGGCGATGACCGCTTTGGTTTTAGCCGATATGGCGTTGCTTAATATGGGAAGCAAAATCGAGCATTTATCCGCGCTTTACCTCCCGCAATCGCCCGTTTAACCCGCCCGCTCCGCCATTTTCGCCTCCCCTCTCGTCATTCTGCGCTTTAGTCGCAGAATCTATTCCCTAAAGCGTTCGCAATGAGATCGCGCTTGTTATCGCTACGCGATTTTTGGATTCTCGCCTTCCTCCGCGCCTTGCGTCGCTGTCGCGGCTGGCGCACTTCGCGGGTATGACAATCAGCGCGTTTGATCGTTCAACGCAACGCGAACGCTTCAACCACAAGAATGACGAAAATGGCGCTGGCATAACGGTTTGCGAGCATATCAGCGCTATAATTCAATCCAAATGAAAATACTCGATGAGCAATTTAGATCGGCAACGCTTATACAAAGGCAGGCAGGCGGAGCAAAAGTCTGTTTTTATTACCCCAAAAAATATAAAGGTTTATTGTTTGACAACAGAGATATTGTGTCTCACGTAGCGAGCGTGATCGTAGCGCCGCAGAGCAACAAAGAAAAAAAGATGAGAGCTAAATTGTTTTTAGTTAGAGGTCGCTTTTTTTCAATAGAATTTCCTAAAAGACCTGAAGCATATATGCAAAAACGCGGCATTGATATTAACAAAGATGAATTACGCGTCATCACAGTGGAATCCTATATAAAGACATAGGTATTGGAGTTGGCACAGGCGAAGTCCATGAGGAGAATTACAAAATGATATATAAACGGAAATACTATGCCAAATATCATTAAAAATATATTTGGTCATAAGTCGCATTTCTATCCTTACGAAACAGAGCTTTTGAATAAGGTAAAGTCGCTTTTGAACAAAGAGGCGCAAAACTTGTTTCAAAGACAGATAGATATGGTGAATAAAGTACAACGTCTATCAAATAACAAAGAGGTAAATTTATATAGAATGCGATTCGGGAAACCAACTTTTGACGATAGTATTCGCTTCCCTAACTTAATTAAGGAAGCAATTCTTGCCAAAGCCTGTTTTATCGGCGAAAGCGGTAAGGCGGTTAAAATAAAGATTTGGCTTGTGCAAGGATACATATTTTCTCTAACTTTTGATAGGGCGCCAAAAATACTTTGCGCGACTTCCGCTCTTAAGGATATATTGCCAACAATAAAAGACGTAAAAATAATAACAGACCCTATGAACGAGAACAAATCGCACAATAAAATAGAAATTGATATACCAAGAATCGAAATTAAAGATATTGTTGCCAAAGCCTACAAATTCCTATTGCCGACCGAAATTCAATCGGCTTTAGATGTTATTGATGCGAAATTGCCCAATGATTATATTGATTTGATTTATAAAACCAATGGCGCAAACGGTAAAGGTTTTTTAATTTATGGGATTAAGGAAATAAGAGAAATAATTTTTGATAGTCGCAGTTATTATATATTAGCTGAATTCGAAGGATTTGGAATTATAGCTGTTGAAGGAGAAAGCAATAATGGGGAACTTTACTTGTTGCAATATGAGATTGAGAACATAAAACCTCTTGGAATATCGTTTGAACGCGCTCTAAGAGAGGCATTAAGATTGCAACAAATACTGCAAAACGGGAACAATTTGTTATGAACCTCTTGTTAGGCTTCGCTGGAGGTCTTTACGATAAGGATACAAAGCTAATCAGATTTGGCTTTAGGGATTACGATCCCTTTACTGGCAGATGGACTGCCAAAGATCCGATTGACTTTAACGGAGGATCGTCCAATCTTTACGCTTATGTAGGCAATGATCCGATAAACTACATCGACCCTGACGGAAAACTACCTGTATGGGTTGTGCCTGTTATCTATGGAGGACTAGCGGGAGGCTTTACAAACGGCGCTATGACAAGGTTGCAAGGAGGCTCATGGCCTGACGCTGCTCGCTCATTTACATTCGGCTTTGTCGCAGGCGCGGCGACTATGGGGTCTGGACTAGCGGCAAACAAGGCTGTAACGGAAATTGGCGAGTATGGTTGGATTGTTCTAGGCTCGGCAATGGACTTGACCCTCAACTCTATATCAGGCATTATGGGCGTTAATAATGTTGACGCAACCATAAAGATTATTAAGGAAGTCCCCGCTAACGCTTGCGAGGAAAAATAGGCGGCATAAATGCTTACTAATACATATCTGAAAATACTTGGCTTCGCATTCGCCTTTGTCGTTGTTTGCTACGCTATATATCTAAACTACAAATACGGTATTGAAAGAGTGGAGGCGATAAGAAAAAAAATATCTATAGCAGCGGTTCTATTAACGTTTATTTGGATCGTTGCCACCAATGACGTTGACGGAAAAAACACGGGCGGAGCGCCTATTTATTTCATAATTTTATTTCCTTTATTCGTTGGTCCATTTTATTTTTTTGGAAAACAAAGCTATAATATCATAATAGAACAAGCGCGCCTTCCTATAAGTTATCTTGTTTTCCAGCTAATCAATATTTTATTGCCAGCATTGGTGGCAGGAATGGCGATAGCGTCGATACTAGACGAACATATATTTTACAAGCAAGTTGAACAACCAAATGTCTAAACTCCCGCATAATCTAATCATTAAACCTTACGGTTGTCCGCCCGAATGATAAAAGCGCTTGAGATATTGATAAAAGTACTTATTGTTTATGGCGCTCCGATTATGTTCGCAGCGACATATATTAAAGAATCGCATAACAGTTACGCTTTATTAAAGGCTTTATTAGCGGCAACGGGTCCGTTGTTATTTCTATTTTGGAATAGAAAACTTTACGATAAAGAAAAACAACGAATTTCATATCCCATATTTCTGTTATTTGCTATTGCAATACTAATGATCTTTGTCATATTAGGAACTTATCGCCTTCTATATTTTGCTAAAACTGGTATTTTAGAATGGTAACCGCAAGTAGTTCTATTTTTGAAAAGTTTATTGATGCCATAGTTGGATCAACATTGACCAAAATTGACATTACAGACGATCCGTTTATTAATGCTATTCTGTTTCCATTCATATTTTTAGGGTTTGCTTACCTACTAATGAAAATATCCTCGCGCGGAAGTCGTAAATGATAATGTCCAAACTCCCGCATATCGTCATTTCCACGAAAGCAGAAATGGCGGGAGAAGGAATCCTTTAGCGCTTTTCTTTAATTTTAAGACACATCCGAATCGTTCGCGCGATCGGCTTTATTTTTCAGGTTTTTATAAACCTCGCTACGATGCGCGACGTACAAAACTAAAGCCGTTTGATCGTCGTATTCTACGATTGCCCGATAGTTGCCGATCCTCAACCGCCATAAACCCGCGAATTCGCCCGTAAGCGCGTATCCAAACATCGCGAAGCGATGGCAAACGAGATCGCATTGCCTTAACCAGCGTTCGCGTCTCTCGTCATTCTGTGCGTAGTCGCAGAATCTAGCATTAATGCCGATCGCCTCATCTTGATTTTTTACAAGCGTAAATTGTCGTTTCCGAGATCGTCGATTCATCGTCGTTCGCAAAGTTCTTTTGACCTTCTTTGTCATTCTTTAGGTTGGACAAATTGTCGCTGGGTTGGAGCGTTTGCGATCGCTACGCGGTTAAGTTTTTGTAGAATACCGCATTTTTTGCAAGGTTTCGCGATGAAAAAATTGACGGGTTACTTGACCCCAAAACTGCCCGATAACGCCTTTACGATCGATTTGGCTAACGCGATGTTTGACGCTGGTATGGACGCGCTGGAAATTGGCGCGCCCTTTAGCGATCCGATAGCCGACGGCGCGACGATTGAAAAAGCCTCTCATTTGGCGCTTAGAAACGGCTTTATTTTCGACGACCTGAAAGTTATTAGCGCCGCGCTGAAAGGGCGCGACTTGATTTGGATGGGCTATACCAATCCGTTTTTGCGACGCGGAATGGAAAAAACGGTTAAAGAAGCCGCCGCGCTTGGCGTTAGCGCCTTGGTTATACCCGATCTGCCGCACGAGGAAGCGCAAACTTATCGTTCGCTTTTTCAAGAAAATAAACTTGATCTCATCGAGTTTATCGCGCCGACCACGCCCAAAGATCGCATAGCGAAAATCCTGCGCGGAGCGAAAAAATTTATCTACCTCGTGGCTTACGCGGGCGTAACGGGCGCGGCGCAAAGCGAGGATTTGCAAGAGATTTTAGCGGCGATCAAAGCGGTTAGCCAAACGCCCGTTTATGTGGGTTTCGGCGTCAATCGCGGCACGGCAAAAGCGCGAGCCAAAGGCGCGGACGGCGTGATCGCGGGCAGTTGCTTTGTGAAAATTTTGCTTGACGACGCGCTTTCAAACAACGAAAAGATCAAGCGCATTTGCGACGAAGCAAGAGCGATCAAAGAGGCGATTGCCTGATTTTCTCGCGCGCCCAACCCGATCAACCGCGCCGCTTCAACGCAACGCTTCGCCTATCGCTTATTCATTTCGTCTATACGAATGGATTCCGCGACTATCGCGCAGAATGACGCAAATGTCCGATTTTCGCAAAATGAAAGCGCCAATAGCGCGACGAGTCGCAAAGCCGCTAACGCGCATAAAACGCTTGGATCGCAAAGCGCCAAACAACGATCAGATCGCATTATGTAATTGTCAGCCCATGCATCATTTTGCGCGAAGCGCCCGCCTTTCGCCATTCCCGCGAAGGCTGGAATCCAGCATCAAGACAATCGCGGATCAAATGAGATTTCGTAAGTTCTTGTCATCGCTTTGCGATGTTTGGACGCTCCCCACGCGGGAATGACGAAAGGGCGGATGAGAGTTCTTGTGATTGGCGATCGAATTGCGATTATTTCAAATATTGGATACCCGCCTTCTTGGAAATGGCAAGAGGAGAAGCGGGCATGGCAGGATAGGCGAAAAGACGAGATAGCGTGGAATGCGGGAGGGTTGGTTGCGGAGATGGGGCGTGAGGGCGCCGCGATTGGGTGAATTTGCGCGTTTTGGTTTGATTTGTTCAAGAAATAATTCGCAATTTATGCGAAAGGGCGGTATAATGCGCCGATAATTTGTATCCAAAGTCAAGGAAAGGTTAGGCAATGACTACGCAAGCAAAGCAAGTTTCACAAAGCGTTTTCTCTGAAGCCGAAGGCTTCGTTTCTCTCTCTCTCTCTCTCTCTCTCTCTCTCTCTCTCTCTCTCTCTCGGTAGTCCGTTAGTTTTTTGTTTTCTCGCAACTCGCAATTCTAACTTAGCGCAATCAATCACACGCAGGAGGACAATATGAAAACGCTGTCTAACATCAGGTTTGGAGCAGTCGCAAAGGCGTTGATCGCTCTTTGCTTAACGTCGGCTTTTGCTTTTGGCGCAAATAGCGCCGCAAGGGAAGCGAATGTGCGCGGTTTTGAAGCGTTGGTTCAAAATAATACGCAAGAGGCAATCAAAGAATTCACGCAAGCAATCAATCTCGATCCGAACTTTGCGAACGCCTACAACAATCGCGGAATTGCTTACGATATATTAGGCGACGAAAGCAAAGCGATCGCGGATTGGACGCAAGCGATTAAGATCGATCCGGAATATGTGAGCGTTTATGTTGGTCGCGGATTCCATCACTACAATTCAGGCGACATAAGCAAAGCCATCGCGTATTATGATCGGGCGATCAAGATCGATCCGAAACGTAAGCAGGCTTACGACAATCGCGGGATCGCTTACGATAAATTAGGCGATTACAAGAAAGCGATTGAAGATTATACGCAAGCGATCAAGCTCGATCCGGAGGATGCAACGGTTTACAACAATCGCGGAAACGCTTACAGAAAATTAGGCGATATAGACAAAGCGAACGCCGATTTTGAACAAGCGAAGAAGATCATAGAAAGCAGACCGCCAGCGCCAACGGGGTATTGGGGGGATTAATCGCGGGGGGTTCTAAAGCAGCGGGAAAAAAGGCAGAAACGAAAGCGCCGCAATCGCGGCGAAAGCAAGCGACGCAAGCGCTAAACGCGGCTTGTTTAGCGTTGGGATTTCGCCGTTAAATCCGCGCAGAATCATCGTTTTTTTAAGCGCTTCGGCGCGATCAAAACATCTAATTAGCAACAAACCCGTAAAAGAGGCGATCAGGCGGTAACTCGTCATATTGGCTTTTAGCTTGTAACCTCGCAAATACAAAGCGCGTTTGAAACGCTTGAATTCCGCTTTTAACAAATGCGCGATCTTGGCTGAAAAAAACAGCGCGGCAACCAGTTTTTTTGGCGCGCGCAATCTCGAAAAACCAGCCGCAACGCTCAAGCTATCGGCGCGGGCAAACAGCGCCAGCGAAACGAATAAGATCAGATTGCTTCGCGCAAAAACCAACAGCGCGAGATCGTTTTGCCCTTCCAGCGCCAAACTCGCCGCCAAAACCAGAATAAATATATTTAAGGCGATTAGGCGTTTTAGCGTTATTAGCAGATCGCTTCGCAACGCGACGCCAAGCGCGATCGGCAACGCAAGCGCCGAAGCGTATATGTGATCGCTAGGCGCGACGGCAATCGAGTAGAGCAAAAGCGCGATCAGTCGCTCGGCGCAAGTCGTCCGCGTTTGATTATCCATAGCGTTCCAAAAATCGCCGCGATCGCAAAAAGCCCTAACGCGCCTTTGGCAAGTAAAAGCCAATATGAAACCGCGATCTCTTCGGCGAATTCGCCCGTAAGCTCGTAATCTATTTGCGCTTTATGACCCATGCCGCCGTCGACGCTTACTACGATTTTATTTGTTTTAAGCGCGATTTCCGCTTTGCCGTTTTCGTCGGTTTTCGCGGCGGCGATCTCTTTGGCGTTTTGATCAAAAATTCTAACGTCGCACTCTTTGCACGGCGCGGATTTTGTGAAATAACTTTGTATATAGATTGTGGCGTTTTCGTCGGTAATAAACAGATTGAGTTTGTGCGCGAACGCGAACGAGGCGATAGCGAAAATAATCAACGTCGCTTTCATTGTTTTGCTATTAGCGAAGGTTTGACTCGCTCGATAAATTCCAGCGCAAATAGCGTGATAATTCCTTCGATTGCCGACAAAGGCAGATGCGCCAAAAACGCCAATTTCGCCGCGCTTATAAACCCTTCGCCGCTTAACGCCAAAACGGTCGAGAGCAAAAACGCGCCGAAAATTATGGGAAAAAAACCGATTGAAAACCACGCGATCCGCTTGCGCCAAAAGAACGCGGCGCGATCGCGGGTCGCCGTTTTGGAAACGATCGCGTTGATCGCGTAGCCAATCATAGCGGGCAGAGCCAATACGCACACATTTACGCCGTACGAGCTTACGCCGCCGTAGCCAAACAGAAGCGTCTGCATAATTAACGCCGCGCCGATCGCCGCAAACGCCCTAAAGCCTATCAGCGCGCCGATGATCCCGTTAAGAATCAAATGCGCGCTGGTAACGCCAATGGGTATATGGATAAACGACGCGACGAAAAAAAGCGCGGAACACGCCGCCGTTTTGGGTATCTCCTCGTTTTTCAGCGCGGCGAACGAAGCGACAAGCGCCGAAGCGCCCGCAACGTAGCCGATCGTTAATATCTCCGGACGCAAAGCTCCGTCGGCGATATGCATTATTTATAGCTTTCCGTCTTTAGCCACAAAACCGCTCCAAGCTCAATCGGGTATTTTTTGCCTTCGCGGGTTATCGTCTCGTCGTCGTCGATCAGCGCGGCGAAACCCCACCACCCTTCAAGCGGCAAAGCGGCGCGAAAAACGCCGTTCGCGTCGGTTTTTGTTACGAGAGTTACAAACGAATCGTTTGGCGCTTTTAGCTTTTTGCCGTCGTTGTAATACTCGATTTCCACCTCCGTATCGGGCGCGGGTTTGCCTTTGTATAACACTTGACCTTCAAACAAACCGCCTTTTAGTATGGAATACGGGCGGCTTAACGGCGTTATCTCCGCTTTCAAGCCGATTGGCTCGTCCCAGCCTTCGTCCGCGCCAAAAGCGTTGACGATCGTTTTCGTTTGATGGCGGATAAATTTTTCCTCCGCAGGCTCAAAATATGGAACGGGATCGACGTAGAACTGATAAACCCCGGGACTTTTAACGGCGTACGTTGCGCTCCATACGCTCAACTTGTCTTTTTTCGCCTCTTTAAGCGCGCCTAGAAAAGAGGTTTTCTTGCCGTCTACAAATACGCCCGCATCCGTTGGCTTGACCAAGTTCATGATCTCCTGCTCAAACGGGTGCGTAAATTCATAAGCGATCGCGATTTCGGCTTTGTCGCCCTGCTCGATTACGCTCTTGCTCGTTTTCACGACCTGAAAATGCGCCGAAAGCGGCGCGGCTAAAACGGCGATCGCGGCGATCGCCCTCATCGAAAGGTTCATCTTTGCTCCTTCATACCATTTAAGATTTTGTAATACTAAAACAATTAAACTTAAAGCAAAATTAAGCAAGCGCGAAATTTGGTGAAATTCACCGATTTCTCGTCCGCCGCCTTGTTTTTGCGCGGCGTTGGAGCGTTTGTTTTGGCTTGACGCGAAAGAGCGCGGCGGCGCAATCCCTTTATTCCCGCCCCCCCCTTGTCATTCTGCGCGAAGTCGCAGAATCCAAAAATAAAAAGTCAAAAGCCCTTACGAATGACAATCAAGCCGCGATTATTTTCAAGAAATGGATTCCCGCCTTCGCGCGATGACAAGGGAATGCTGGAATGAGACGCAAGGCGTGATCGCGCTACAAGGATTCGGGGAATGGATTCTGCGACTACGCGCAGAACGACGCAAGCGTCAGGCGCGGGTACGGGCGATCGAGACGCGCTTTTTGGAGCGGCGCTTCGCTTTGCGGCGAGCGATCGCGAAAGCAAGGCGCGCGGCAAGCGCGGTCGCGGATTTTGTTAGCGCTTGGACGCTATACTTTCGTTCAAAAGGCGGCGTTGGGGCAAAAAATGGCGATAAAAGGAATGTTTGGCGCGTTGGCGTTGACGTTGGCGGCAAACGCGGCGCAATTTGATACCTATTACAGCTCCGATCGCCCCGCTACGCCGCAAGCGCCCGCCGCGCGCGAGCCTTTCACGATCAATCGAGCGCCGCAAGCGCCCGCCGCGCAAAATAAAGCGCCAAACGTCAAACCGCAATCAGACCCTATCATTCGCGCTCCATTTCAAACCTCTAAACGAACTTTAAGCGCCGCGCCGCACGGGCATTTCGGGTTGAACGGCTCTTTTTTGATTCGAGCGAGCGTCGGTTTCGGCGCGTTAGATCGCAAGGTGAGCGTCGATACGTTAGGCGGCGGCGAAGCGGTTTATTATCGTCCAACAAATACGTTTATGGGCTACGCCAACGGCGGCAGGCTTAAACACGACGATCGCGACACGCGGTGGCGCTATCAACTAGGCGCGGGCTATCAACTGCCAAACGAAGGAAATTTCTGGTACTTAGAATACGCTTATGCGGAAGAAACGCGAGAAATTGACGCCAGCTACGCCTTGAGTTTGCCTAGCGCGCGTATCGCAAATACGATCCCTTATATCAAATTTGGCGCGAATGTCGGCTTTAGCGACTCGAAAAAACACGCGCCCAGCTCTTTTGGCGTTTTGCTTGGCATTGGCGGCTACAACTATCTAAACGCCGCGAAAAGTTTCAGGCTAGAATACGGCGCGGATTACTCCAGAACGGAATGGCTGCCAATCTCGCGCGCTTACGGCGACGAGGAATGGACGGACAATTTGTGGCACATCTATTTGGGCGCGGCGTATCGTTTTTAGCCGTCGTTCGCCGTTTACTCGCGATCGTTGTCGCCGCTTTGGGTTCGTAGCCGCAAATAAAAAAATCAATCGGTTGCGAAACTCCCGTCGTCAGCGCTTTCGTTGAAACGAAAGAATTTAATATTCAGAGAGACGATCGCGTAATTATAATTTTCGCATGTTAAGGTAAGCCCGCTCCGAAAAAGAGCGGACTAAAATTAGCGAAGCCGAAATAAAGCGCTTGACGCGAATTAGCGCGGTTTAACCTCGCCAACCAAAACGGCAAATCACCATATTTTTGTATATGGCGTCGCCCTGCCTATGTCCAAGTTCCTAGAGCCGTCGGGATTTATTCCAAGAATCGGCGTTACGGTTATATTGCCGTCGGGCAAAGTTTCGTACTGGAATGCCTCCGCGCCGATTGGCGGCATATCGACAAAAAATATGTCGCCTATCGTCGAATAGCGAATTGGCATAAACATATACGGATCGACGTTTATGTATTGATATTCGCCGTTTGGCAGAAATACCTGAATCGACTGAGAATAAACGGGGTTGCCTTCTTCCGGCGGCAACAGCGCCTTCCACGCGCCCGTTAGATTGTTGTCCGCGTTAAACGGCTTCGCCAGATTTGTCTCGCTATCGGTTTTTATAACCGCCGAACCCGTTTTGCGCTTGAATAACGTAGTTGCATGCGGCTTGAAAACGCCGTCCTCGCTATATTCGCCTTCCGTAACGCTTATGGTATTGTTGTCGATTACTTTGTAGGAATACATGCCGATTCCCTCAAAGTCTAACCAAGTCGTTTGATAGCCGTTTTGGGCGACGTAAGCGCCGACAAAAGTTTGACCGCCGCTTGAAGCCTCGAACGTTCCGTTGGTTTCGAATTTGAAGTCCAATGTCGCTCCGCCCATACTAGGAATTGCGGCGCTCCACTCGCCAATAAACGGATTTTTCAGTTCCGACAGCCAGATTTCTTCGGGTTCTTCAGGAGTGGAGTTACCCCCCCCCGCTAGATCGCAGCCAACTAGCGCGAAACCTGTAATGGTTAAACCAAGCGCGATTGCGCCGACCGATCTTGAGATTACTCTCATGTTGAAACTCCTTACGGTTAATTTAGGTATTCGCAATCAATACCTTGTTGGATTGTAGCGATCTTATACTGAATTAAAAATCAATCTTAAAACTAAAATCTTTGCGAAGCGTTGCGTTGCGCGTTGAAACGTCTTGCGTTTCGCCAACACGCCGCGTTCGCTTGCTACGGCGATCGGGCGTTGATTTTAGCGTCGATCGTTAGCGACGGAGATCGGGCGTTTATTTTCGTTTGCAACGGAATTTTTGCGGGTAAGCGCGCATCCCGCGCGATCGCCGCGATTGTCATACTTGCGATCTGTTGCGCCATACCCGCAAAGGCGAAAATCTAAAAAATGGGTTCGGATTGGTTACGTCGCCAATCGCGCCCCGCGTCATTCTGCGCGTAGTCGCAGAATCTATTTCCTCTTTGTCGTTTCCAGCGCCACTCTTTGTCATTCTGCGCGTAGTCGCAGAATCTAGTATTTAAGACGATTGCCAACCAAGCGTCAATCATCAGCGCTTGT
>JAISMA010000176.1 GCA_031276985.1 Helicobacteraceae bacterium
AGCTCCAGCGCTTTCACAGCCCGCGCCGCGCGCGAGACGTATTCCAGCGTATCGTCTTCGATCGATCGCCCCGCCGTAACCAGACAAAAGCCCACCGCGCCAGCTTTTGCCGCCGCTTTCGCCTCGTCGCAAATGCGATCGATCGGCTTGGATTTGAACCGCTCGATTTTCGCCTGATAGCGCGCCGATTGCGCGCAAAAACCGCAGTCTTCGTTGCAACTTCCGCTTGCTATATTGCTGATCGCGCACAAAAAAATCGACTCCATGCCGCTTCCTTTTTTTCGCGGCATTGTATCCAATTCGCGCCACTTGCAAGGGATTGTCGTGGAAATAACAGCAATTTCTGTCCGATCGCAAAACGGTACGAAATCCGCAACTTCGCTGTAGATCGCCGAATGATCTTGGAGTGATCTATTCCAACAAAAAAGAGCGCGACAAAGCGATCTGCTGGCTAAAGCAGGCTTGCGATAAGGGAGATACGGAGACCAAAAAGGCGGCGGCTATTAATCTTGGCAATCAATACGCCGAGAAATCCCATTCCGATTACCAAGAGGCGATCAAACGATACGACAAATATCTGGTTAAAGCTCGATCACTGTTTCAAACGGTCGTAGATAAATCCAATCCTAATTTGAAAGCGAATAAGATCGCTAAGGAAGCCCTGCTTGCCCTCGATCGCAATTCAGAATAAGAGCGGCTAAACAAAGGAGAAAGACAGTGATTAAGCGAATGGAAGCCTTACTAGCGATCGACAATAATCAATCGCGCCTCTCATCATTCCCGCGCGGAGCGATAGCTTTCGAAGGAAGCGTATATCGCGGAGGGAGGCTAAAATCCAATAACAATTGCCTGTCGCTCTTGTCGTTTCGCTTCTAGCTTTTTCAAACACCAGCGCTTTTGAAGAACGTAATAAATCCATTGTAGTTCCTGCGGCAATCCTTTACGAAAGTAGAGGAAGGCAAAGACAATTTTCGCAAGGCAGTTGTCGTTTGCGGGCGATTAGGCGGCGGTTTTTTTCAAAAACTCCTCGATTGCGGGAGCGATTTTGCTATGCGCCGCGCCCTCTTTGTGCAATTTGGAGACAATCGCCTCAAGCTCGCTTTGCGCGTCGTATCCGTTTTCGGAACTCGGCGCGTATCGCCCGTCGCTCTTTAGCTCTTTCGCCTGCTTTTTGTCGCCTAGTTGCAACTTTAGCACGTTTAGCAGCAATCTTGCGATCTCCGCGTCATATACGGGCGTCATTAGCTCGATTCGGCGCGTGAGATTGCGCGGCATCCAATCCGCGCTACTGAAAAACAGTTGCGGATCGCCGTGCTTAAAGTACAAAATCCGCCCGTGTTCCAAAAACCTGCCAACGATCGACACGACGCGAATGTTCTCGCTCACGCCCTTTACGCCCGGTAGCAGGCAGCAGATTCCGCGAACGATCAGGGCGATTTTCACGCCCGATTGCGAAGCGCGGTAAAGCGCGGCGATTACGTCTTTATCGACCAACGAGTTGATTTTGGCGATGATTTCGCCCTCGCTTTTCATCTTTGTTTCGGCGGCGATCAATTCCAGCAAACGCGGCTTGATTTGCGTCGGCGCCATTGCGAGACTGTGCAATTCGGTGTGTTTGGCAAAGCCCGTGATATGGTGAAAAAACCGCACCGCGTCCTCGCCAATTTTATGATTTGCGGTGAAAAAACTAACGTCGGTATAAACCCTAGCCGTGCCGGAGTTGTAGTTGCCCGTCGATAAATGCACGAAATGCTTGAGATCGCCGCCCGCTTCCCTGCGGATTACGTGCGCGATCTTCGCGTGTATTTTCAGTCCCACCACGCCGTAGATCACGTGCGCGCCCGCGTTTTCCAGCGCCCGCGCCCATTTGAGATTGTTCTCCTCGTCAAATCGCGCCTTTAGCTCCACGACCGCCGTAACCATTTTGCCCGCTTCCGCCGCCTCGATTAGCGCTTTGACGATTGGCGAATTGCTACCCACGCGATAGAGCGTCATTCTGATCGAAAGCACGTTCGGATCGCTCGCCGCCTCCGCGATAAACCGCTCGATCGGACTGAAACTTTCAAACGGCAGTAAAACGACCGCGTCCTGTTTGTCGATTACGGCGGCGATCGGCTCTTTGAGATCAAACGGCGGCAAAGCGCGCGGAGGCTGCGTCTCCAAAAGCAGATGTGTAAAACGTTTGTTGCCGATTAACTGCCAATACGCGCCAAGATTAAGCGGCGTGGTTCTAGCGTAAATATCGTTCGGGCTGACTTTGAGGTGCGATCGCAAAAACGCGAGTAGATCGGGATCGCAGTTTTGGGCAATCTCCAAACGCACGATTTCGCCCTTCTGCCGAAGCCTTAAACCCTCTTCCAGCACGTCGAGAAAGTCGTCGGCTTCCTCCTCCTCAATCGAGATGTCGGCGTTGCGCGTTACGCGAAACGGCGCGTGGCTAATCGGCGTAAAACCCGGAAACATATCCTCGATGTGATGATAGACAATCGATTCGATCGGCGTGAAAGTCCCCGCGTCAATCTCCACGAAACGCGGCAGAACGCGGGGCAGACGGATAAGCCCGTGCCTAATCGGATCGTTTTCGCCCGCCTTGAGCTTGACCGCCATCGCAAAGCTAAGGTTGTTCAGGTGCGGAAAAGGGTGCGTGGCGTCGACGGCAATCGGAATCACGACGGGATAAATATGGCTTTCAAAATAGGCGTTTGCCTTGCGTTTTTGCTGCGCGTTCAGATCGCCGTAGTTTTTAATCGCGATCGAGTGCTTTTCAAGCGCGGCAAACAGTTCCGCGATCTTTTTTTCTACGACCGCCACCTCTTTGGAGACGTATTCCCGAATGAGCGTAAGCTGTTCGTACGCGCTAAGCCCGTCGGGACTGCCCGGGCTAACGCGGGCTTTTTCCATTACCTTCAATCCCGCGACGCGAATCATATAAAACTCGTCTAAATTCGTGCCGTAAATGGCGACGTATTTAAGCTGCTCCAGCGGCGGATTGCGCGGATTGGAAGCCTCCTCCAAAACGCGGGTGTTGAAGCGAAGCCAGCTAAGTTCGCGGTTTATGAAATGCTGCGGTTGAAAATGACGGATCATGGTTTGACTCTCGTTTTAGCGTTAAATCGTTCGTTTGATAGCATTCTACCTTTATTGCGTTGATATTTAGGATTATTAGTTGGAAACTCAAAGCGTTAATTGGTCGTTGGCTCTGGCGGGACTTGGAATGTTTTTGTTCGGCATGTCGCTACTTGAAAGCGCGATCAAAACCGCCGCGGGAGCGCATTTCAAAACCATGCTCAAAAAGGCGACAATCACCGTCCCCAAATCGCTTGCGACGGGCGCGGCAAGCGCGGCGATACTGCAAAGCTCCACGCTTGTTTCGCTGATGGTCGTCGCGTTTCTCGGCGCGGGCATGATGAACCTCGCAAGCGGCGTCGGCGTGATGATTGGCGCTAATTTCGGCAGCGTGGGCACAAGCTGGATGGTTACGTTGCTTGGATTTAAGTTTAGCGTCTCAAGCGTCGCCATGCCGATGATCGGCGTCGCGGGGCTTGGATTGTTACTCACAAACTCGCGCAAAAAACTGCGCGCGCTCTTTACGTTGCTCATGGGATTTGGTCTGCTTTTTTACGGGCTTGATCTGCTCAAAGAAAGCATGCAGACACTCGCAAACTCCGTCGATTTAAGCAAATATCAAAACTACGGCGCGTTGGCGTACGTCGCGATCGGCTTGATTTTGACGGTGATTTTGAACTCAAGCGCGGCAAGCATGGCGATCTTTTTAGCCGCCGTTAACGTTGGCGCGGCGAGTTTCGACGTAGCCGCCGCGCTTGTGATTGGCGCGAACGTCGGCACGACGGGAACAATCGCCATATTAGCCGCCGTGGGATCGCCCGATACGAAGCGCATAGCCGCCTCGCACGTCATATTCAACGTCGGCACGGCGATTTTGGCGCTTTGCCTGCTTGCGCACATAAGCTGGCTGATTATCGACGGCTTTGGGCTAAAAGACGATCCCGTGCTTGCGCTGACGCTTTTTCACACGATCTTTAACGCGATCGGGCTTGCGGTCTTTGGTCCGCTTTCGACGCGCATTAGCGACTTTCTGTCCAAACGCTTTGTCAAAAAGGGCGCAAAAATCACGCGCCATATCGATTCGGTAAATCCGCAAATGTCGGACGTGGGCGTGGAAGCGCTCAAAAACGAATCTGGTCATCTGCTTGAAGAGTCGCTGAATTTTTCCTTATATATGCTCAACCTGCCGCCAAACGAAATTTTTCTGCGAAAGCGCAAAATTACCGCCGTCGTCTATTCGCACCCCGACATCATCGAAATCGACATAGACGCGCACTACGAACGGCTCAAAAAGATCGAAGCCGCCATTTTGGAGTATTCCACGCTGATTGGCGAAAGAACGCCCGAAGACGAGACGATTGTCAACCGATCGCTTGCCGCCGCGCGCGAGGCGATCTACGCGGCGAAGCTGTTTAAGGACATCAAGCGCAATCTCGACGAGTTTGCCGCAAGCGACGACGATTTTATGCTCGATCACTACAATCAGGCGCGCGCGCGGGTGGCGCGGCTGGTCAAATATCTACGGCTGTCCATGCAAACCGACGAGGAGAACGAGAAAAATCTCTCCGCTATGCTCTCCAAGATTCTGACCGAAATTCAAAACGAGGATCGCAGCGCGCTGAACACAATAACGAGAGCGATCAAAAGCGGCGACGTGGCGCAATCGACTTCGCCGACGTTTATTTCAATCAACCGCGCCGTCGTCAACGCCTCCAAAGCGCTGATCGAATGCGCGCAACTGCTGTATCTGTCGATCAAGATCGAAAACATCGACGACAACGGCAAAGCAAGCGATGACGAAGAGTAAATCGCGCAAATATCGCTTTTTGATATGGGGCGCGAAATGGTTGCCGAAACTACTCGCGGCGCTATCGCTAAAAAACGCGCGGCGTTTGGGCGCGTTTGTAGGCGCGATCGGCTGGTATCTGCCAACGACGCACAAGCGCGTAACGCGCAAAAATCTTGAGATATGTTTTCCGCTTTTAAGCGCCAAAGAGCGCGAAAAACTCGCCAAACGAAGCCTGATCGAATCGGCTAAAACCGCCGCCGAAATGGGCGCGCTGTGCTTGTGGGAGCATAAACGCTGTCTTGAGCTTGTCGCGCAAACCGACAACGAACGGCTTTTGGACGAGGCGATCGCCGCAAAAAAAGGGGTGATACTGCTTGCGCCGCATTTGGGAAATTGGGAGATGATGCGGCATTTTCTAGCGTCAAAATCCGCCTTTATCGCGTTATATGAAGTGCCAAAAATCAAAGAGCTGGAGCCATTGATCGTCGCCACGCGCGAAAAAGCGGGCATGATCTCCGCGCCCGCGAACGCAAAAGGAGCGGCGAAGCTCTTTAGGGCGCTTGGCAAAGGCGCGGTTACGGCGATTTTGCCCGATACGCAGCCGTCGAAGCGATCGGGCGGCGTTTTCGCGCCGTTGTTTGGCGTGGAGGCGCTAACCGCGACGTTTTTGCAAAAAGCGGCGCAAAAAACGGGCGCGATCGTCGTTTGCGGCGCGGCGTTGCGTTGCGCGGAAGGCTTTACGCTTCACTTTCTGGAAGTTGATCAAGCGATATATGATCCCGACGAAAAGGTTGCGGCGGCGGCGGTTAATCGCGCGATCAAAGCCTGTATAAATCTCGATTTGACGCAATATATTTGGGAGTATAAACGTTTTCGCGCCCGTCCCGACGGACAAAAGCGGTTTTACTGATTTTGACAAATGTTGGCAAGACGTCGAATTTGGCAAATTGGCGCTACAGTAAACGCGAATTTTAGGAGTTTGTTGTGAAAACGCCGTTATTGTCCGCGTTGGTTTTTTGCTTGTGTTTTTGCGCCGCGTCCGCAGAGCAAAAGCAGTTAATCGATTATGAAAGTATTCCCGCGCTCGGCGAATATACAAAAAAGGAAACGGCGTTAGCAAAACGCTTAAATACCGTTATTAAACGCTGGAACATTAGCAAATCAAATCAGGCGCTTAGCGCAAGCAATCGGCTTGAATTAAACAAAGCGATTATGGCGTATAACAACGCTTTATCCGAATGCAAAGATCGCAAAGACGAAGGCGCGTATTACGAATGCAGGAGAGGTCGGGTTGAATGGGGCGCTTACAGCGTTTTGGAGATTTTAGCCAAACACCCAAAAAGAAAAATCGTAGATCCGTTTCCTACGGCAAAAACCTCGCAAGTTTGCAAACGGATTTTGGATAAAAAACCATTTTTGCATGAGTTTAACGATCGCATCGTAACAAACGACGAATATGTGAGAAATTCAAGCACATGGGGGATGCATGTTGCTTGGGGCAAAGCCGAAGTTCCAAGGTATTTCTATAAACTGCTGCCGATCGACGCGAATAAGTCCAAATTTAGGCGCGAAATGCAATCGGCGTTGTCCGCTAGGCATAGGGATTCGCATAGATCGCCAATAATATACGCATGGAATAGCTTAGGAGAGGAGCGGCTGTTTGCGTTTGAGGATATTATATATTTGGATTTGGTATCGCTAAACGGAAACATTCATTATATTTTTTCGCTCGACGAAGAGGAAAATTTTTTCGACCAAGCATGCAAGATAGAACGAGAAGTCATAGGCTATAAAAACGACGAAGAAATATGCAAACAAGTCGCGCAAGGCGAATATAAAAAGATCGCGTCCGCGCCGTTAAGCGCTATCCTCGACGACGAACAACTTAATCGTTTTAACGCCGATTTCAATACGACGGAAAAACGATATTCGGAATATCTTGACTTTGAGGACAAAGGTTATTTTCTTGATTATAAAAACGAAGGCAAAAAACATATTCTACTCGATCTAGGATACACTCAAGAAGGACGCTGCTCGCATAGCTTTTTAGGCGTTTATAAACAGGACGAATGGCACAAAATCTATATTGTAAGCGAAGGCGCTAATTACTTTTTTCCGGGTCTTAGCTCTTATTGCGATATAAGCTCTAAAGAGGAAATAATATCAATCGGTAAAAAGAACTATATTTTAGTTAGCGGCGAAGCGGGCTTAATCGGTTTGCAAGAAATTATCGCCTCCGACAACGCCAGCGATACTATCGACAGCATCTGCTCTTTCACGCCAATCTATAAATACGAATAGCGCCGCCCACCCTCCCATCCTCCAACCTAAATTAAAGCCAAATATTCCGCATCGCCGTCATTCCCGCGCTTTAGCGTATATTGCAAAGAAAGCGGGAGTCCACTCTCCTCCTTCCCGTCGTTCCGCGCGTAGTCGCGGAATTAATATAATCATTCGGAAAGAGATATTACGAATAGATCGCAACAGCCTATAAACAGACTTTGTCCGAACGACGTTTAGTTTCTTGATTCTGCGACTTACGCGCAGAATCACGGGAGAACGAGGAACGAATTTGCAAGAGCGCTACGCGATCGGTTTAGGTATGTCCTTCGTTGAAAAAAGGGAGGGATCGCGGGGATTACCCGCGATCTATGATTTTCCTATTGGCGTAGCCTTAGGACGTTTTGCCGAATGGCGGTCTTGGCTACTGGAGAAGCCTTAGGACGTTTTGCTGGA
>JAISMA010000093.1 GCA_031276985.1 Helicobacteraceae bacterium
TTATATTGGTTTATTTAACGGCATTGCTGGCGCTATTTATCGCAAAATAACGATGAATACCAAAAAGCGATTGCGGAGCTTTATAATAATCGCGGACTTGCTTATTACCGTTTAGGCGACTTAGCAAACGCCGCAAAAGACGCTAAAAAAGCTTGCGAGTTTGGCGCGTGCGAATTATTGCAAACAATGAAACAGGAAAAACTTATCCGCGATTAGCGGTCGCGTTTGACTAAAAGCGCCCAAAAGCGCAAAAAGACAAAGCGACAAAAGCAAATCGAACGCGAAGGCTTGCGTTTTAATACGTTTTGCGATACGATCGCGCTTTATTTCACACAAAGGAGGCTTCTATGCAAGCCGCGTCAATAGTTTCAAATCGTCCCAATTGCTTTGTTTTCGTCTCTTCGCTTCTACTACTACCCCTTCTATAACCCTTTCTCCACATTCGTCGCAAACTTAGTCGAGTCAATCGACCCTTTCGCCATTGGCGTTTATCGTTTAAGGATTAAACAATGCAAAAAGACAAAATAACCATTTTCGACACTACTTTGCGCGACGGCGAACAAGCGCCCGGCGCCGCTATGAATTTACGCGAAAAGATCGCGCTCGCGAAGTCGCTGGAACGGCTTGGCGTCGACGCGATCGAGGCGGGTTTTCCAATATCGTCGCGGGTGGATTACGACGCGGTTTATCAAATCGGCGCGTTTGCCAAAAACTGCGTCGTTTCGGCGCTCGCCCGCGCAAAAGAGGGCGACATACAAGCGGCGATCGACGCTTTGAAAAAGGCAAAACGCGGGCGCGTTCATATCTTTTTGGCGACAAGCGACGCGCACTTGAAATACAAGCTGAAAATGAGCAGGGAACAGGCGAAAGATTGCGCTTTCGGCGCGATTAAATTCGCTAGAAACTTTGCGGAAGAAGTACAGTTTAGCTTTGAGGACGCATGCCGAACCGATCATGATTTTCTGCGCGAAATGACCAAAACAGCGATCAAAGCGGGCGCGTCGATTATTAACGCGCCCGATACCGTCGGAGCGTTGCTGCCAGAAGAGACGGCGGCTATGATCAAAGCGGTCGCGGAAGCGGGGGAAGGCAGAGCGACGATCTCCGCGCACGCTCACGACGATCTTGGCTTGGCGACGGCGAACTCAATCGCGGCGATCGCGGCGGGCGCAAGGCAGATCGAATGCACGATTAACGGCATAGGCGAACGCGCCGGCAACGCCGCGCTGGAGGAGATCGCGGCGATTTTGGCGACGCGCTTAAGCGATCGCTACGAAATCGGCGTTAATACCAAATTCATATCGATCGTTAGCGACGAAACGGCAAGATACAGCGGCATGCCAAAAGCGCCAAACAAAGCGATTGTGGGCGCGAACGCGTTTAGCCACGGAAGCGGCGTTCATCAAGACGGAATGATGAAAAACGCCGAAACTTACGAGTTGTTTTCGCCCGAATTGGTCGGCGCGAAACGCGCCAAAATCGTGCTGACGCGCCACTCCGGAAGCGCGGCGGCGATCGCGGCGGTAAAAGAGGCGGGCTATGTCGCGGAAGGCGATGACGCGCGCCGATTTTTCGCCGCGTACAAGCAAGCCGCCGAGAGAACAAAGATCGTTTCAATGGAAACGATCGCGCAAATAGCGCAAAGTTTAAGTTTAAGGGCATATAATCAGGCGTAAAATACACGGAAAGGTTTTCAATATGAAACGATTAGCGGCGACGCTTGTATGCGTTTTGATCGGCGCGATCGGCTTGAGCGCGCTCGACAACGAACAATTTAAGGTTGGCGAGGATCTGTTCAAGCGATGTATCCCCTGTCATGGACGATTCGCAAACGCGAAGCCAATGGGCAAAGACAAGGACATTTCGCGCCTTAGCGAAACGGAAATCGCCGCGAAACTGCGCGATTACGCGCTGGGGCGGACGGAAGGCGCGATGGCGGCGCAATCGTCGCTGCTTGATCAAGACAAGATCGAGGCTTTGTCGGTTTATATCGCGAATATGCACGTAAAATACGGCGAAGAGCTTTTCGCGCTTAGATGTTCAGGCTGCCACGGCAAAGACGCGAGTAAAAGCGCGTTTGGAAAATCGGACATAGTGGCGAGACTCACCGAAAAAGAGGCGCTGGAAATACTAAGCAGCTATCAAAACGGCGCTTACGCGCACGGCTCGACGGCTAACGTGATGAAAGGTCGCGCTATCGCTTTGAGCGATCAGGAAGTTTTGGAGCTGGCGCGTTATATCAATTCGCTGAAATAGCCGCAAACGACGGCGGATGACGCGGTTCTCGCCGCCGCACGTTTTGCGGATGCAAACCGCTTCGGCGCTTATCGCGTCTATGCTATTTTTGGATCGGCGGCGTCGCTCTTGCTCTTTTTGCGAAACGATGACGGCTTTGGTTAAGCTATTTTAATGTTGTCCTTCGCTTATTGCGCGTTTTATGGCTGTCGATCTGGCGTTTTGTCGCCGCATTGGGCGCTTTGTCCGCTCAACGCCTTAGCTTTGCCTGCCGCTACTTTTGCGGCTAACGATTTAGCGTTTTTTGTCGCGATCTTTTCGCGCTGAAACCGCAGGGTTTTGGCGCGACGCTTTTGGCTGTTTCTCTCAAAAACGCAAAGGATTTTCGTCTTTGCGCCGATCGCGCTTACCGCGCCATTGCGAAAATGAAAGCCGTCAAACGCGATCGCGCTTGCAGCGGGCTGTTTGATTTGGCTTTTCGGCGCTAAGAACGCAAAGCGCGAAGTAACGCGGGCATCCATTCCCATAAACGATCGCATTGCTTTACGCCGCTGACTGCCCGCGCCTTCGCCATCGTTCCCGCGTCCGTTCTCGTCATTCCCGCGAAAGCGGACACCCATTCCCTAAACGTCCGTATTCGTCAAACGATCGATTGCGCTTTGCGTCATACCCGCAGGCGAGTATCTAAAAATTGCAAAGCAATGACGAGCGCCGATCGAATAACGAATGTCTTAATTCTAGATTCCCGCCTTCCTTTGCGCCTTGCGCTTATGCGGGCGCTTCGCTGAAATGACGAACGAGGGTTGCATTTGGTTTAACGCAATCCGATCGTTTATGAGAATGGCGGCATAAATTGAACTTTCGCAAAAATAAAAGCGTCAAATAGACGACGAAACACCGCCGCGAAACAGACGCGAGTAACGCGGCGCGATGTAAGTTTAATCGATCTGGCGGCGGCGATAGGTCGGGCTGGATAAATCCTCGTCGTCATCGCCAACTACCTTTCTCGACTGTGCGTCGCGTTTGCGAAGTATGGTGGGTTCGTCGATATTAACCACCGAACCGTCGACAAAAACAAAATTGCCGGAATTCGAATCGTAAACCACGCTTCCGCCCGCTTTGTTGGCTTTCGCGCCTTTTGGCTGGCTCATCTCCACGTCGGGTTCGCCTGAAGAAAAACCAGTGGCGATAATGGTTACATGTACCTCTTCTGGTTTCAAAGTCTCGTTAAGCGACGTGCCGAAAAAAACATCGTCGTCTTCTTCGTTAGCCGCGTCATAAACCATCTGCATAGCGCGGTGAATAGCCACAATAGGATAAGACGGATTGATTTGAAAATGCACCAACACGCCCGCCGCGCCGTTTATGGTCAAGTTATCCAAAAGCGGCGATTCGATAGCGTTTTTTAGCGCGTCGTGAGCCGAGTCGCTTCCTTCTGGCGAATATCCCATGCCCATAAGCGCTTTGCCTTTGTGGCTCATAACGGTTTTTAGGTCGTTGAAGTCGGTCTTGACTCCGTCCAAACCGCTGGGCAGAACGACGGAGCTAATGCCGCTAACGGCGCGCGCCAGCACCGCGTCTACCATAGAAAAACTTTCGCTGTAGCCCATATTTTTATCCACGATCGAGAGCAATTTTTCGTTTGGAATGACAATTATCGAGTCGCACTCGTTTTTCAAGGTTTCCAGTCCGTTTTTGGCGAGTTTACTTCGCTTTGGTCCTTCAAACAAAAAAGGCAGGGTGCAAACGCCGATCGCAAGCGATCCGTTCTCTTTTGCCGCTTGCGCCGCCACCGAGCATGCGCCCGTGCCCGTGCCGCCGCCAAGCCCAACCGCTATAAACACCAAATCCGCGCCTTTAAGCGATTCTTTAATCCGATCGTAGCTCTCTTCGGCGGCTTGTTTGCCCACTTCGGGATTGCCGCCCGCGCCAAGTCCGCGCGTGGTTTTTTCGCCTAGTTGAATTTTGGTCGGCGCAAGCGAAATCGCAAGGTGTTGATAGTCCGTGTTGGCGACGATCATATCGATCCCTCTTTGCTCTTCGCGCAACATATAATTAACCATATTCGCGCCGCCGCCGCCCACGCCGATCACCTTTATGCTAACCACGTTCGGTTGCTCCGACTCCTTAACCATGAATAAATCGTTAACGTTACTTTTGCTCATCTACGCGCCTTTGCTAAAATTTGATAAAACCCGTTTCAAAACCGCGATCGCTCGCTTGATCTTCAAAACGCTTCTTGTAAATCGGACGCTCGTCGGATTATTAAAGGTTTCGCTAAGCGTAAACGCCGAATTTACGCCCGTAATTTTGACTCGATTTACCTTTTGCTTTGCGACCAATAAACCATTAACGCTTTCGTTCATCCGCGCCTCTTTTAGAAAATTTGCGATAGCCAATTCCAAAACCTCTGCAACATACTTGGCTCTTTTAGCTCTTTCAAAACGATAGTCGTCTCCTCTTGCGTAAAAGAGGGCGGTTGAGGCTCTTCGGACGGCGTTTTGCGCGCGGGGATCTTAATCCTTATGTTATTCGACGAATCGATCTCATAAGGAGTAAATTCGCCCGCGCCGTAGCGAACAAGCCCTATCACTACCGCGAAAGCCGAATCCCGAAACGTATCGGTTAATCCGGGCAGAGCTTTTGGACGCGCTATTCTAACGGGTATATTGCCGAAAATTGGCGCGGCGGTTTCGGATATGCCGTCCAATTTTGCCGCGCCGCCCGCGATCACAACGCCCGCGCCGACGCAGTTTTTAAGCCTGCTCATATTAAGCCGTCCCGCCAAAATTAAGAGCGTCTCCTCCATTCGCGCGCCAATCACGTTTGAGATTGTTTCCAGCGACGCTGATCGCGTGGCGTTTTCAATGCCGATTTCAGGTATGTTGATTGTCGACGCGGATTGTTCTAGTAGCGAACCGTATTCGAGTTTTATTCGCTCGGCGGCGCTGATTGGCGTATGCAACGCGATCGACAGATCCGACGTGATATGCGCTCCTCCTACGGCGAAAAAATCGCAGTGTCTAGGCGCGGCGCCTTGATAGATCGCGATATTGCAGGTGGAAGCGCCAATGTCAATCACGCACGCGCCAAGCTCTTTTTCGTCGTCGCCCAAAACGGCGATCGACGCGGCGTAAGCCGACAGCGCGAGATTTTCTATCTCGATTCCAGCCGCCGCGATCGCTTTGCGAAGGTTGTCTAACGCCGTTTTTTGCGCGGTAATTATGTTGACGTGCGTTTCCAGCCGCGATCCGCTCATGCCGACGGGATCTTGCACGTTTGATTGCTCGTCTACCTTAAACGAAAATGGCAAAACATGAAGAATTTCGCAATCGGGCGGCGGCATAGCCGCGCCGTCAAGAGCTATTCGCATTACGCGATTTATATCTTTGGGCTCGATCTCTTTGGTTGGTATATTGGCTTTGCCCACCACCTGATGACTTTGAACGTAAGCGCCCGAAACGGACACGATCGCTTTTTGGAGCGAAATTCCCGCCGATTGGCACGCTTCGCTCGCGGCGGCTTTGATCGATTCCGACGCTTTGGCTATATCTACGATCGCGCCCTTTTTTATCCCTTGCGATCGGGCTAAACCGCTCCCTATTACGCGCGCGGGTTTATCCGCGCCGATCTGCGCGACAAGGGCGCAAACCTTGTGAGAGCCTACGTCGATCGCTAAAATATAGGAAGAGGACACGCGCAACCTTTAATAGCCGATAATCTCGTAACGTTTTTGAAGAGATTCCAGCAAAGAGCGCCTGACTTGCTCAATCTTAAGTCTTGATACGTCTTCGCTCAATCTTTCGTCTACTTCGGCTAACTTATTTGGCTCAAACAATTTTTGTTCCACAATACGATAAACGACGGCTTTGTCGGTTAGTTCCACCGCGCCTTCGGATTCTTTGGACTCAAATACCCGCTCCAAAAAAATCTCAGCTTCATTTTCGCTTAAACCTTTGACTTTATCATAATCGTCGCGAGAAAGAAAGTCGGTTGTTTCGCCTTTGAAGTCGGGAAGCTGTTTTTGGCTTTCGGCTTTTAGGTATTCGACGTTTTTCTGCCTTTTTAGCTCCTCTTCCACCGCGCTACGCGCTTTGTCAAAAGGCAACGGCTCGGCGGCGCGTCTGGCGTCGATCTTGGCGATTACAAAACCGCCGCTCGTCTCAAAAGGTCCCGCCACTTCAAGGCTTTGCGCGCTTTCCAAAGCCTGCATAACCTCTACGGGAAAGCGATCGTTGCGAAATTCGACCGACTTTAACGTTTGCGGCGCAAGCTGGTTGTCTCGCCACGCGATCTTGGCGGATAGCGCGGCGCGGCGCGCTTTGGCGAGTTTAGCCGCGTTTAGCGCCTCGATCTTAACCTCTTCGTAAGCCTTAACTTCGCCGTCTTGACCTATAAATTCGCTTTTGGCTCGTTCGTAATAGCTTTGCGCCTCTTCTTCGGTGGCGTTTTGTTCGGAAGCCAAAATCTCGATAAACGAAATGTCGTAGCTTGGCTCGCCCATAAACTGAAGCGCGTTCGCTTCGTAATAGCTTTGCGCCTCCTCTTGAGAAACCTTTACGTTCGCGGGCGCGTTGATGATTTTGTAGCTTATGCGATCGACGCCGTATCGCGTCGCGGCAATCGTCTCCTTTTCGCTTTGCGCGACGGGCAGTTTCAGCGCCTCGCTCAATTTGGCTACCAGCAGTTGCTTTTCTAGCATCGCTTCGTAGCTTGAAGGCTTCATGCCTATGTTTTTCAGATAATCCAGATAGATCTTTTTATCGACAAACGCGCCGTCAACCTGAAAACGCGGATCGTTCATGATCGTCTCCGAAATCTCCTCCGCGCTAACGCGCAGACCAATATCGCGGGCGTACGCCACAAACAGCGCTTCGGCAATCATGGATTCCAGCGCCCTGTTTTGTATATCGCGCTCTTGCGCCTCGTTTAACGGCTGATCAAGCATGCCCGCGTACAACTCGCGCAACTGCCCGTAATATCTCGTAAACTCTTCGCGCGAGATCTTCTCGTCGCCGACCGTTGCGACCGCGCCCGCTCTGGAGCCATAGCTGTAACTACCCCACCCGACGGCCGAAGAGCCTATAAACGCCACCACCGTAAAAGCCAATACGACGACTAGAAAAGTCCTATGCTTTTGCATTGTTGCAATCATTCGCAAACTACCTTTGAAAAATGAAATAAATTGCCGCGATTGTAGCCAACTAGCGCTCAAGAGATCGCGCTTGCGATCCAAAATCTCCGCTAAGCGCCATAATTAAGCCAAAATAAAGCTATCTGTTTCCGATCGTCTTGATCGCTTCAAGGCGCGCAAATCCAAAAAGACGACAAAGCGCGATCAATTAACCTTTGCGACCGCTTGCCGCATAAGCAAAAACCAAAACAACGATCGCATTGGATTACGCCGCTAATCGCGCATTTCGTCATTCCCACGAAGGCAGGAATCTAGTATTTAAGACAATCGCAGATCAAAATCCATAATGGATTGTTATCGCTTCGCGATTTTTAGATACCTGCGGGCGCGGAAATGACAGAACACGCATTTGCCATTACAAGCGGAAGCGAAAAGAGCTGGAGGCGTATTGATCGTTTAACGCAATGCGGCGGGTTAAGAAATGAGATTTTCAATAGCGGTAAACTTGCTTGTTTCGATCAAAAATATCGCGGGCTAATTTACGTCGATGAATAGCGAGTTAAGAAATGAGATTTTCAAAAGTTGGCGAGCTTGCGCCGATCGCGCAAAAACGTTGCGGGGCGCTTTGCGTCATTAGCGCAAAATGTCCGCGAGAATATCCGCGAATTTGTTTGTCTCGACCAAAAACGAATCGTGTCCGTAGTCGCTCTCGATGTGATAATAATCGCTCAACTCGCCTTTGCCGATCTTTTTCATCGCGGCGTCGATCTCTTGCGTTTCTCGCGGTAAAAAGAGCAGATCGCGCTCAAATCCAAAAAGGTGCAAATGCGATTTCACGCGCGCGAGGGCGCTTTCTAGCGAATCGTATCCGCGCGATATGTCGTATATGTTAATCGCCTTCAAAATATACAAAAACGAGAGCGGATCGAACCACTTTGGAAAAGAGCCGCCGTTGTAATCGAGATAGCGTTCAACCTGAAAGCGCCCAAACAGATCAAACAAGCCTTCCGCGCCGACAAAATCCCGCCCAAATTTGCGATTCATCGATTCGGGACTAAGAAAGCTGATGTGTCCCGCCATTCTGCCGATTGCCGCGCCTTTGAGTCCGCGCTCTTTAAGCGCCTCTATATCGTACGCGCCGTTTTCAAACGCGGGATCGCTAATCGTCGCCTCCATCGCGATCTTGTTAAACGCGATCGCCCAAGGGCTTGTCGCGTGAGTCGCCGCCATAACGATCGTCCGCTTCGCCAAAGCGGGATAATCGACGGCAAAATGCAAAGCCCGCATGCCGCCCATACTGCCGCCGATAACCGCGAAAACGGCGTTAATGCCAAGCCGATCCAAAAGTAGCCGCTCGGCTTTGACCATATCTTTAACCGTAACGACGGGAAATTTCAGGCGATACGGCTCTAAACTAGGATACGCGGGGCTGATTGGTCCCGTAGAGCCGTAGCAAGAGCCGATCGCGTTGGCGCATATCACGAAAAAGCGGTCGGTGTCAATCGGCTTGCCGCCGCCGATTAGCGCGTCCCACCAGCCCGCTTTTTTGTCGTTTTCGTAACGTCCCGCCGCGTGATGACTGCCGCTTAGGGCGTGGCAAACTACGATCGCGTTGTCTTTGGCTTCGTTAAGCGTTCCGTAAGTTTCATAAACAATTTCGAACGGCTCTAAAATCCGCCCGCTTTCCAAATATAGCGCGTTTTTGAACGACGCCGTTTTGGTTTTGATATTAAGATCGCCCACGTCCGTATCTAGCGATGATAATTTGGCGCTTCTTTGGTGATATCCACGTCGTGAACGTGGCTTTCTTTCAGTCCCGCCGAAGTGATCTCCACAAATTGCGCCGTCTGCGCGAAAGTTGCGATATCTTTTGCGCCAAGATAGCCCATTGAGCTTCTTAAGCCGCCTATAAGCTGGTGAATCACATCCGCCACCCGTCCGCGATACGGCACTCTGCCCTCGATGCCTTCGGGTACTAGCTTTTCTTGCGCCGTCCCTTCTTGAAAATAGCGATCCGCCGCGCCGCGTTGCATTGCGCCAAGACTGCCCATGCCGCGATAGTTTTTGTATTGGCGACCTTGAAACATAATCGTTTCGCCCGGCGATTCTTCCGTCCCCGCCAAAAGCGATCCAATCATCGCGCAACTCGCGCCGCACGCTAAGGCTTTCGCCAAGTCGCCGCTGTATTTGATTCCGCCGTCGGCTATAACGGGCACGTCGTATTTTTTGGCGACGCTGGCGCATTCGTCGATCGCGCTCATCTGCGGCATGCCCACGCCCGCCACGATTCTAGTCGTGCAAATGCTGCCCGGTCCTATGCCGACTTTGATTCCGTCCGCGCCCGCCTCGATTAGCGCTTCGGCGGCTTCGGAAGCGGCGATGTTTCCCGCGATCACATCGACGACGAAACGCTTTTTAATGGTTTTGATCGCGTCAATAATCCCTTTGCTGTGTCCGTGCGCGGAATCCAAAACAAGCGCGTCGACTCCCGCTTTGATCAGCGCTTCGGCGCGATCGTACTGCCCCACGCCGATTGCCGCCGCCACGCGAAGCCGCCCGAAATCGTCCTTGTTGGAATCGGGATAATCTTTGCGTTTTTTGATGTCTTTTATGGTGATGAGCCCCTTCAAATAGCCGCCTTCGTCTACGATCGGCAGTTTTTCTATCTTATGCTCGCGCATAATCTCCGCCGCCTCGTCCAGACTTGTGCCGACTTTGCCCGTAATTAACGGCGTTTTGGTCATCACCTCGCCGACAAGCCGCGCCATATCGGTTTCAAAGCGCATATCGCGGTTGGTGATAATGCCGACGAGTCTGTCGTGTTCGTCGATTACCGGCACGCCGCTAATGCGAAACTCGCGCATAATGTCTTCGGCTTCGCCAAGCGTCGCGTTCGGCGTGATATGCACGGGATCAATGATAACGCCGCTTTCGCTTTTTTTGACCTTTTTCACTTCGTTTGCCTGAGCGTCTATGCTCATATTTTTATGGATTACGCCGATTCCGCCAAGTCTGGCTATGGCGATCGCGGCGCGATATTCCGTAACCGTATCCATCGCCGCCGAGACAATCGGAATGTTTAACGATATATTCCTGCTTAATCTGGCGCGCAGATCGACCTCTTTTGGCAAAACCGCGCTATATCGCGGAACGAGCAGTAGATCGTCGAATGTAAAAGCCTTTTTTCGTATGTTTAACGCCATATCAATCCTTATTTAAGAACGTTTTCCAAGCTAAACGCCGCGTCGAAAACCGTTTGTTCGTCAAACGGCTTGCCGATTAGCTGCGCGCCGACGGGCAGATTATTCGCGCCGCTTCCGACGGGAACGCTAATCGCGGGCAAACCCGCTAGATTAACGGAAATTGTGAAAATATCGCTTAAGTACATGTCAAGCGGCGATTTTTTACCGCCAAACTCAAAGGCGACGCTGGGCGTTACGGGAGCGAAGATCAGATCGCACTCCGCGTGGATCGCGGCAAACTCCTCGCCGATAAGTTTGCGCGTTTTTTGCGCCTTGCGATAGTACGCCTCGTAATAGCCGCTTGAAAGTACAAACGCGCCCAAAAGCAAGCGGCGTTTCACCTCGTCGCCAAAACCTTGCGATCGCGTAGAGTCGCATATTTCCTTGAAGTCGTCGCCTTCGCCGCGAAATCCGTATCTTACGCCGTCGTATCTGGAGTAATTAGCGCTCGCTTCGGCGGATGCCAACACGTAGTAAGTAGCCACGTGGTGCGCGCAGTCTCCCATCGTTTTTCGGACGATCGTATGCCCCGCTTTTTCAAGCGCTTTCACGGCTTCGCCAAGCGCTTTCGCCACGTCGGGATTGGTCTGTTCCACGTAGTTTTCAACGACGGCGATCTTTAGCTTGCGTTTTGGATCTAGTTTTGCGGATACGTTCGCGTTATCTACCGCCGCGCTTGTGGAATCTTTTGGATCAAAGCCCGCGATCACGTCGAATAATATGGCGGCGTCTTCCACGTTTTGCGTTATTGGACCGATCTGATCGAGGCTTGAAGAGTAGCTTGCCAAACCGTAACGGCTGACTCGTCCGTATGTCGGCTTTAATCCTACGCAACCGCAAAAAGCGGCGGGCTGACGAATCGATCCGCCCGTGTCGCTGCCAAGCGCGGCGATCGCAAAACCGCCCGCCACTGCCGCCGCGCTGCCGCCGCTACTGCCGCCAGGCACGCGGGAGAAATCTCGCGGATTAAGCGTTCTGCCGTAAAAACTCGTCTCGGTGGAGCTTCCCATGGCAAACTCGTCCATATTGGCGCGTCCAAACGGCGCGAGGTTCGCTTTTAGCAGGTTTTCCACGACTGTGGCGTTATAGGGCGCGACGTAGCCTTGCAGTATCTTGCTGGCGGAAGTAACTTTCCAGCCTTTGACCTGAATGTTGTCTTTGATTAAAAGCGGAACGCCTTCGCCATACTCGCCGATTGGCTCGTCGGTTAGCTGTTCGACGTACGCGCCGATTTCTCTGTTTTCGGCGATCTTTTTTCGCAGGTCGTTTTTTAAATCGCGCAACGTTTCTTTTGGTAGTTTTAGAGCTTCTTTAAGCGTAATCAAGCGGCGTCCTTACCGAAATATAGACGGATTATAGCGCTACTAAGCCAAAGCGCTTGGCGGCGACTTTAACCGCCCTCAATCCAAAACAATATCGCCGCCGCTTTGATCGCGCTGAAAATAAGCCGCGAAACGGCGCAAACGCCGTCGCCGACGAAGCGCTAAGAAGTTATATGGAAAATAAGGTCAATGCGCCTAACGCTAAAGCGCCGATTGATAAGAAAAGTCCCAAAACGGCGAAGGTTTTCTTGCGATTTTTCTGACAAACGCCGCCAATCCCAAGCGCGATCGCTAAAAATAACGCCGCCAGCGCCGTCAACGCAATATATATAAATACGTCGGCGCGCAATGGTTCGCTAATGCGCTCATATATAAGCATCGCCGCCAAAACGAATAAACTTGCGGCGCTAACGGCAAACGACGCGACGCCAAGCCCGCCGCGTTTAAGTCGCGTTTTTTGCATTGTTTTCCTTTTTGTCGCGTCGTTTGTTTGGCGTTAAAGCCGCGTTATTTTATAGCCTTTTTTGCGTAATAGTTCCAAAACGCCTTTATCTCCGCCCAAATGAAGCGCGCCGATCGCTACAAAAATAGGCTTTTTGGAATCGATATGCGTTAAAAGGCGCTCCGTCATTCGCTTGTTGCGATCGAATATAAGCGCTTTATTAAACTCCTCGTATTCCGCCGAAGATTGAGTTTTTGCGTCGTACGTCATATACCATTCAAACAAAGCGTCCGCGTCGCCAAGCATATATGTTTTGTATAAGTCGTTGATTATTTCCGCGCGTTTCGTCGCCGACATATTTATATAATCTTCAAGGGTTTTAACCTGAGCTTTAAGCGAAATAGAAGCCATAGCGTTAAACTGCTCTTCGGATGTTTCAAGACCAATTATTGGCGTTTTGCCGCGAGCGCGTTGGAGTAAAAATTCAGCGCCGTATTTCGGATCATAGCCTTCGCGCATGTAATCTTTCGACGATAACAATGTAGCCGCGAGCCACGCGGGGAAACGACCTATAAAAAAAGATAATTCCGGATAATCTTGCGCCATTTTTTTATAAGTCTGCGCCGATAGTTGTTCGCGCAAACACGAGTCGGGGCAAAGATATTTTTCTATCATATCGGAGGAATCGACAAGATCGCTGTCGTTGATTTCCAAGATCAGTTTAGACGATCTGCCAAGCGCGTCGATAATAGCGCCCGTTAGTTTCGCGTCGCGCTTGCCCAAATGCATAGCGCCGAGCGCGTATATTTTCACGTCGTCTTTTTCGGCGAGATAAAACGGATAACGCGCCGTCGTATCCGTAGCGGTTTTGGCGATCGCGCTTGGCGCGAGCAAGAAAAGCGCCGCTACGAAAAACGATAAAAATTTGGCGAGCCTCATAATTTCTCCTTTGGCGACGCGAAAGCGCTTCGTTTGGAATGCGCGAAGTATATCGACTCTTGCCTTTGTCGTTAAAGCCGCTTTAGCGCGATCTAGCAATAACAAAAGGTTGGTTCTATATCTTCGTCTATTGGCGCTAAATCAAGCAGATAAAATACAAATTCGTTAGAGTTGTTTGTTTGTTCCGCCTCTTGCATGTCGTTTTGGCTAAACTCTTCAGCGCTTAGCGACGTTTCGCAAGATATTGCGTTTTCGGATATAACTATATGCCTTTGCGGTATTTTAACGACGTATATTCTTTCTACGATCAGGTTATATAATATATTCGGCGGATCTTTGAATTCGCGCAAGTTTTCGACCCATGCAAAATAATCGACCGCCAATTGTCCGCGTCCTTTAACGAAATCGCCGACAGATATATCCGTTTTATCGCTGGTTTCTATATAGAACTTAAATTCGATCGTATCGACGACGATTAAATCTGGTAACTTATATATTACCTTGCCGCTAAAATTATATTCGGCGTGTTTTATCTGTTCAAACAGATATATTTTTTCGTTTGTTTTGACTTCAAAATCGTAAGCGCGGATATAAAACGATAGATTTACTTTATCTTTCTTGCATAATACGGGGTAATTCCCGTCTCCCATAACCCACTCTTCAAATACGGCGCATATCGATCGCATTTATTCTCGTCGTTTTTTTAGCGTTTTTATAGATTAAAAGAATCAAGTATTTTTGCGATTGGCGTCGATCCGATATATATGCCGCCATACGCGCCATACCAAAGCGATCTGTTTGTCGCCGCTTTATTGACGGCGTAAATTTTATAACCGTAATGCTCTAAAGATTCAATCGCAAAAATATCCAACGTCGCGTTTTCGTCTTTTGCGCGACAAGCAATGAAATATTCGTCTTCTACTTTTTTGGTTTTGCAACCGTCTAGGTTGTCGTTTGTATAACTATCTTCAATATATTTTTGCGCGTATCGAATCGCTCTTGGGTGTTCGCGAAAAAGATCCTCGACTGTCATGCAGATGAAGCCTAAAACAGCCATTATTATCATCATAGAAAGCAACAAAATGACGCCGCTTATAAAACCGTTTATGGCCGAATTTATTAAACCGACTATCCCCATTGAATTGCTGTTTAATATTGCTCGCATTTCCTTAGCCTAACGTTGATTAAGCCTAACAAAAAAATGACAAAAGCGGCGAGAAAGCTCCCGCCGCAAATCCGCGCCGAGAAGTTTCGGCGCAAATCAGATTAGCACGAATAAGTAGTCTTAAATTCGTACGGATGAGGTCTTGCCTCCCATGGCCAAATTTCGGACTGAAACTTGTAGTGCTGATAGTTTTGAATGAACTCTTCGGTAAATACGCCGCCTTCTTTAAGATAGTCGCGATCCGCAAGCATACACTCGATCGCCTCGCGCAAGGTATGCGGCATTTGCTGAATGCCCTTTTCGCGGATCTCGTCTAGCGAAAGCTCAAACAGATCCATTTCCATTGGCTCGCCAGGATTCGCTTTTTTCTTAACGCCGTCGATACCCGCAAGCAACATAGCCGCGAAAGCCAGATACGGATTTGCGGAGCTGTCGGGAAA
>JAISMA010000238.1 GCA_031276985.1 Helicobacteraceae bacterium
ATTGGCGTTAGCCGTTTGACGGAAAGATCGGTATAAGCTCAAAGGTTCTGATCGTAAAGTCGATCATCATATTCATCATCCACGGCATTGAAAGGATCATAATCGCCGCGACAACGAGGATTTTCGGCACGAAACTAAGCGTCATTTCGTTGATTTGCGTCGTCGCCTGAAACACGCTAATGAGCAATCCCGCTACAAGCCCGCCAATCAACATCGGCGCGGCGATCATCAGCGCGATCTTGAAGGTGTCCGACGCGAGCGCGACAAGTTGCCCTTCCATTACGCGCCCCTTAACGCGGCGTATTCGCTAGGAATCAGCGCCGTTTCAAGCGCGACGCGCTCCTTGTATACGCCGCGATCGTAGCCAATCCGAAAGAGCGTTTCGATTGCCGCGCAACAAACGTCGCTCAAAACGGCGGAATCGTCGTTGGCGTATAGCGAGAGATATTTGTCCAGCTTTGCCAGATCGACGCGCACCAAGTCGCGCTCAAGCAGCATTTTCTCCAGCGTCGCTTTGTGATCTACGGCGATTTTGACGGCTTTTGACAATATCTGCTCCAGTTCGATCGCGCGGTTTAGCGGCAGAGACCTACGCAGGCACATACCGCCAAGCGGCAGCGGCAGATCGGCTTTTGCCAGATCGCGCCAAATATCCCAAATCTCGGCTTCCACGATCAGCTCGGAACTGAAATCCAAGATCGATTCGTGAATCAAAACGCCCGCGTCCGCCTCGCCGCTTAACACGGCGCTTTCAATGTCCAGAAAATTTTTGTAGACGACGCGCGCGTTTGGATAGGCAAGGCGAAAAAGCATGGCGTTGGTGGTATGCGCGCCGCTTAAAGCCGCCTTAAAGTTGCGTTTTAGCGCTTTGTCTTTGCGCCGAATTAGCTTCGGTCCATAGCCGCGCCCAAAACTCGCCGCCGTCTTTAGCAACGCCTGATCGCGCCAGATAAGCGGATAGAGCGCGAAGCTAATCGCCGTCGCGTCGTATTTGCCGATCAAAGCCGCCTCGTTTAGCGTCTCTATGTCCGCCGCGCTATGCTCGATCGCGACGTCGCCGCAACCAACCCACCCAAAGGCGATCGCGTAAAACATAAAAATATCGTCGGCGTCGGGAGAGTGAGCGACTGTGTAATTTGGCAAACGCGACCTCGCAAATAAACTATCGGCATTGTAGCCTTTTGAAGCTAATCGTCTTTAGCGAAACGGCGAAGGCGCGATCTCGCCTTCAAGCGCCCAGCCGTTTGCTTTGGCAAATCGTTCGAGCGCCTCGATACGTTTTTGCAAATCGGGATGGGTCGAAAACGCCTCCGCGTCTCGCGTCGGATTTTTGGCTTGAATCATCTCAAAAAACGCGGCGGCATCCGCGACGTGCCCATAATATGCGTTCAGCGTTTTCAGCGCAAGGCGATCTGCTTCCTCCTCGTCCGATCGGCTAAAAGTCAGCGCCGTTGTCGCGCCCGCTTGTCCAATCAGTTGCGAGGCGAGTTCGCCGTCTTGCGCGCCAAAAATCAGCTTAAACGTTACTGAAAGTAAAATTCCTCTACTAAGCGATCCAATCACGTGGCGCGCGCGAATATGCCCGATTTCGTGGGCGATAACCATCGACAGCGCGTTTTCGCTAAGCGACGCGTCAATTAGCGCGGTCGTAACAAATACGCGCCCGCCCAGCGTCGCAAAGGCGTTTGGCGTGTCGGATTCAACGACGCGCAAAACGACGCTCATGCCTTGCGGCAACGGGTCGGCGGCGATTAACCTTTGCGCCAAATCGTTTAGTTTTTGCTCCGCGACAGAACGCGCGGACGACGATTTATCGAGCGATTCGATCGCCGCCGCTATGCGCGCCTCCGTCTCAAACGAAACAAGCGAACCCGCGAAATAACCGATGTAACCGATAATCCACGCCAACGCTGCTACAAGCGCAACCGCGCCGATAATCAGCGCGCCAAACTCCTTTAACGGGTGGTCGGCGGAGACGTTTATGCCTTCGGGAATGGTCGGATTTTCGTATATTTCGCCCGATCGCGGCGTATTTGGTTTGTTGTTTGCGTTTTTGGCGATCTCTTGATTGGTTTCGCTCATTTTGCGCCTAATCTGCTAATTTACGATCAATTATACGCGATCGGACTTTTAACAATCAACTTTCACGTAGCTTCTTAGCAGCCCGTCAATCGCTCGCGCTTTTCGTTGTTCCTGCGCCCCCGTCATTCTGCGCGTAGTCGCAGAATCCAGCATTTGAGCTTTCGCGGTTTTAGTTTCGTTTGGAGTTAAATCGCGCCTCCTCGTCATTCTGCGTGAAGCGCTCGCTTCCGCAGGAATGACGCAAGCGGCGCTACGCGCAGAATGACGTTAGTCGCGTAGTTGGCGCTCTTAACGCGCCACGATTAAGTTTATCGCTAACGGATCGCGGTTTTGCCTAACGCTTTTGCGATCCGTCGCGTATTGGCGCTTTCATTTTTGCGAAAATCCAACATTTGCGTCATTCCCGCGAAGCGCTCGCTTGCTTGCAAGCGCAAGGCGCGTAGGAAGGCGCAAAATCCAGCGCTTAAGACGACCGCCAATCAGTCGTTGATCTCAGAACTCTTTTAACTTTTTATTTTGGATTTCCGCCCCGCGCCTCGCTACTATTGCGAGGCATTGCGGGAATGACGAAAGCGGGCGCTTCGCGCAGAATGATGGAAAGAGCGCAATAATGATGAAAAGGAATGCGGGCAAGCCGATGAGTATTCCAATCGCGCAATGAATCCGTATCGCACAAATACAACCGATAAATTCAAAAACTATCAGTATGATCGCTACGAGAACGGATTCTGCGTCCTTTGCGTCATTCCGCGCGAAGTCGCAGAATCCAAAGAAAGCAAGCAAAAGCGTTTCGCATTGCATTACCCTTGATTGCCCTTTGCGTCATTCCCGCAATGCCTCGCAATAGTAGCGAAGCACAGGGCGAGAATCCAAAAAAAAAGAAAGTTAAAGAAACTTATGATTAGCGTTTAAGACGCGATTGTTTTAAATGCTAGATTCTGCGACTACGCGCAGAATGACAAAAAGCTCAAACGTCGGCTTAATTCAATATATGCGCTTGGCGTAAATTTCGTTCAGTTTAGACGAGTTAGCCGATAGCTGGTTCATAGCCCTGTTAAGCTGGTTTATTCGCGCCTCGGCCGCTTTATACTCGTCGGAGTCGGCGCGTAGCGTGAGTTGCCTCTGGGCGAGTTTGTTTATGGAGTCGCCAAGCGTTGTGATCGCTTTTTTGGACGAGGCGAACGCCGCGCCTCCGCGAAAGAGCGCGCCGATTGTGATCCCGACGGCAAGATTTGCATCTACAGCCATTTTAAGCTAAACTCCCCTCTATGGAAGATAAAGACATTGACATCGACGAGCTGACTTTCTGGTGCTGGGCGATCAACGCGGTTTTGTTGTCTCTCTGGGCTTTTGCCGCGTGGGGCGATTCGCCCGGCTTAATGATGGACGTTTTGTTTGGCGCGGTTGCGTCGTTTTTCTTTTTGTTCGTTTTCGCTCCGATTGTTTGGATAGAAATGTTTACCCTCGAATACGTTATTAAAGCTTTCCGCAAACGCCGCGCCAAACGCGAAAACGCCGAAACCATAGAAACTCCCGCGTAAATCATCTCTTACCGCTCCAGCTTTTAGCGATCTCTCTCGCCTCTTTACATAGCGTCATAAACTCGCCCGTCGTCATCTCTAAACAATCCGTAAATCCCTGATGCAACACCGCTCCTAAGAGGGCGATCCCTCTTAGGCAGTCGCGCCAGTTTAGGACAAAAAACCATGCAAGACCTTCTGGATCTTGCCGTATTCTTTCATCGTGAAAGCGTCGATCTCGTCGATTGTTAAGTTGGTCAGATTGCTTAACAATCTAACCTCCTTTTCCTGCGGATCTTTGAACTCTTTAACCGCCCTAAGATCGCGCACCAAAGGTTCGCGTATCTCGACAACTTTGCCGTCGCCGCAGAAAAAAGAGACGGCGAGCGGATGCTAAAAACGGAACTATTCTTGCTTGTTGTTGGGCAAGATAAGGAGCGTAAGATGATCGTATCCGCGCTTGACGTTTTACATTATCCGCGCGGCGAAATTCGCGTAAGCGCTCGCGCCGCAAGCCAAACCGAAGCAAACGCGCAAAATCAAAGCGAGTTTGTAAGCGATCGCGGCGTTAAGATTTCAACGAAGCCCGATATTTCTTCGCTTCAAATCAACGAAAGAGATCGCGCGTTAATCGATCGTGCTTTTGAAACGGCGTCGATCGGCGTTGGCGGCTTCGTCGCGGCGGATATGAAAGCGCGAATTTTGGAGGGCGCAAACGTGCAAACCTATACTGAACGCGCCTTGATTCTGCGTTTTCAGAGCGCGCAGGCGCTTGGCAAATCAAGCGTGGACGAGGCGGTAAAAGCGCAGAATCTCATTCTTGCCTCGCGCGGAGAACCGCCGATTACGCCCGCCGAGGAGCGCAAACTTGAAGGGCGAATTTACGCGGTCATCAAACAGCGGATCGCCTTCCTAGACGCTTTCGTCGGCGCAATGGAAGCAAAATCAGTTAAAATCAGAAGTTAAGGTTGCGCCTTTATTTAATTTTAAGCTTAATTTGGTAAACTAATCGTCTATCTTAAAAATAGGAGGTGAAATGATCAAAAAAATCGCTTTGGCGATCTGCGCGACGGCTGGATTGGTTGCGGCTGAAACGACCGTCGAATTATTTGCCGCCACGCAAACTGGCGCGGGGGAGAAAATCGGCTCGGTGATTATCTCCGAGACCGCTTACGGACTCGTGTTCACCCCGTCGCTTAGCGGCGTGGCAAACGGCATTCACGGCTTTCACGTCCATGCGAACGGCAGTTGCGAGCCTACCAAAGCGGACGACGGCAAAATTACGCCGGCAGGCGCGGCGGGCGGACATCTTGACCCCAAAAATACAAACGCCCATAAAGGTCCGTACGATGCGAGCGGACACTTAGGCGATCTGCCCGCCTTATACGCCGACGCGCAAGGCAAAGTCAGCTACCCCGTGTTGTCGCCCAAAATTAAGAAAATAAGCGAAATCAAGGGCAAAGCCTTAATGCTACACGTCGGCGGCGACAATCACGCGGATGCTCCGTCTCCCCTTGGCGGCGGCGGCGCGAGATTGGCGTGCGGCGTAATTAAATAATCGGCTTGACGTTATCGTCTATTCATATCCCCTATGCCCCGTCAAATTTTGATTTGGCGGGGCTATCGACAACGCTAACGCCGCGAGATATTCACCTCAAAATCTATCGGTTTGTCGCAGAAAAACTGCCAAGAACTTACGATCGAATCCGCGCCCGCTTTTACGTACTCTTGTATGTTGTTTGGATCGATTCCTCCAGCGACCGCTATATGCGTATTTGGCGCGATTTGTTTGATTTCGCGTATATCGTTTGATGAAAGTTTGTCGGTTTGTAATATATCCGCATACGGCGCAAATTTTATCGCTTCGTCTATCGATTTAACTTCCACGATTATTTTCTTTTCTATTAAACGCCGTTTAATTTCCGCTAGTTTGTCAAATAATTGCGCGTCGTCGTCAAAGAAAACGCGATGTTCGTTAAACAATAAAAACGTTTCGGTTAGCCCCGCTCTATGTACGCTTCCGCCGCCCGCTAAAACGGCTTTTAGCGACAGCGCTTTGGCGCTTGGAATAGATTTTCTTGTACAACCTACGGATATAGACGGATTTATCGCTTTCGCAAGAGTAACCAAACGATTTGTTCTTGTGGAGATTGTCGAGGCGAAGCTAATTACGTTTTGCGCGATTCGCCACGCCAAATGAACGTTTTGCGCGTTTCCTATCGCGCTAAATACGATCTCTTTTTGCCGTACCAATTTACCCGAGATCGCGCAACTTTTTACGATCAGATCGAGTTTTTGCGCGATCAAAGCGGCTTCCTCGCAACCGCAGACGGCGCAATCGCCTCTAGTCGCGATCTCAATCGCAGCTTCTTTGTCGCCGATTCCAAGCGCGTTTGTCGTTAGATCGAAATATCCGATCTCTTCCGCGATCCATTCGTCGATAACGCTTTGTTTAATATAACTCGTTTCGCGCGCCATTAACGTATCTTTTAACGCCCTATGGCTTCTTTGTCGTCGTTTGTGTTAAGCGCGCTTTCTATCATCAGTCGCGCCGCTTCTCTATATTCATCCACAAACTTTGCCGAATGCAGATCGCTAAACGCGCCGGGCGTTGTTGCGTGATTTATTTTAATCACCAGATTCACGTTTGGATTCGCGCCGATAACCGCTTCGGCGGCAAAGCGAATATCGTTTTCTCGATCGATCGCTATAATAACCGCCGCCGCGCTTTTGATCCCCGCGTGTTCCAAGATGGATCGTTGCGTCGCGTTGCCAAGCATAACGGCGTGTCCGCGCTCGAATCCTTCCTCCACTTTTTGATACTGCCCTTCAACGCAAATATATGGGATTTCGCGCTCTTTTAACATCTGCGCCACCTGTCGTCCCAAAGCCTCACCGTAACCGATCACAATAACGTGTCCCGACGTTTCCGCCGCCTCTATATTTGGCGTTGCTAATCGCTTTTTTCCGCGCTCGAAAAGCGACGCTATTCGCTCTGTGTTTTTGATGATAAACGGCGTTAGTATCATAGAGATCGCAATAGCCGCGGAAAGCCGTCCTAAAAAATCTTTATCGGGCAAAATATCCGCTTGCGTCGCTAAGGCAAAAATAGCAAAACCAAATTCGCCCATTTGCATTAACGCGATCGCGCTTCTTATGGCTGAAGATTTATCGCTAAGAACGCGCGCTATAATATAAATTACGACGGCTTTTAACAGCATAGCCGCAACGACAAAAACGGCGATAAATCCTATATTATCCACAACTAATTTAACGTTAATCTGCAAACCGACGGTAACAAAAAAAACGCCTAGCAACAGATCGCGAAAAGGCGCTAAATCCGCTTCAACTTGATGCTTATAATGCGTCTCGGCGATCATAATCCCCGCGATCAGCGCTCCTAACGAATAGCTAAAGCCAAATTCATGCGCGAGAAGCGCCGCGCCGACGACGATTAACAAAACCGATCCGATAAAAATTTCGTGCGTTTGCGAATTGCTGGACAACTCCAATAGTTTTGTTATGGCTAACTTGCCGATCGTGGATAAAACGATTAACACAATAACCGCCGAGACGCTCATTTGCAAAATTAGTTGCAAAGGCGCTACGTCCGGTTTGGAAAAAAGCGTAACCATTAGCAAAACGGGAATTACCGCAATATCTTGAAATATGAGAATGCCAAGCGCCTGTTTGCCGTATGGTTTGCCAATTTCGCCGCGCTCTTTAAGCAGTTTTAGCACGATTGCGGTCGACGACATTGAAAGCGCGGATGACAGCACGACCGCCGCTTTTGGCTCAATGCCCATGCCCCAGATCGCGATAACCGAAAACAGCGCGGCGCTAACGACGACCTGCAAAAATCCGAATAAAAAAACTTCGCGCTTCATCGCCCGCAAATAATCGAGCGAAAATTCAAGCCCAATTGTAAACATCAAGAACACGATGCCAAATTCGCCAAGTTCGTCCAGCGCGTGGTGTTCCGAGCCGATCGAGAAAAGTTGCGCGACGATTACGCCGGATGCAATGTAGCCGATGACGGGCGGAATGTCGAGTTTTTTGAGATAGATATTCAAGACAATTGCGATCGCGCTTGCGGCGATCACGACGAGGAGAATTGAATCCATTAAGCGTCCTAGATTATTTTGCGCGTATTGTAGCGACTAACTTGCATAAAACAACTTTTTCGCGTCTATTTTTCGCGCAATCGCGGCGACGGTAAGGTTAATCAATGTAAAATCGCAACTTGCAAAGCGCAATTATAAACGGAGGGCAAGATGAACGCGGTTTTCTCAAATCAAATTGGAGCGATTGCGAGGGCGTTGATCGCTCTTTGCGCGGCGGCGGTTTTTGCGTTTGGCGCGGAAACGACGGCAAAAGAAGCGTTCGATCGCGGTTATGCGGCGTACGATCGCGGCGACTTGCAAGAGGCGATCAAACAATTTACACAAGCGATTGAAATCGATCCAAATTACGCGTACGCTTACAACAATCGCGGACTCGCTTACAAGAATTTAGGCGATTACAAAAAAGCGATAGCCGATTTTGATCAAGCGATCAAGATCGATCCGAATAACGCAAGCGCTTATGTCGGTCGCGGAATCGCTTATGACAAGTTAAAAGATTACAAAAAAGCGATCTCCGACTATGATCAGGCGATCAAGATCGATCCGAATTACGCAATCGCTTACAACAATCGCGGAATCGCTTATCTCGACATAAAAGATTACAAAAAAGCGATAGCCGATTACGATCAAGCGATTAAGATCGATCCGAATTACGCAATCGCTTACTACAATCGCGCGATCGCCTATGAAGATGGATTGGGCTACAGAAGCAAAGCGATTGCGGATTATGCGCAAGCGATCAAGATCGATCCAAATTATGAAAGCGCTTATTTCAATCGCGCAATCGCTTACAGCGAATTTAGCGACTACAAGAACGCAATCGCCGACTACGATCAGGTCATCAGACTCAATCCAAGAAAAACATACGCTTATTATAATCGCGCGTTTGCTTACAGAAAATTGGGCGATATGAAAAGCGCCACAAGAGACGCTAGGAAAGCATGCGAACTTGGCGATTGCGGACAAGTTAATTATTTAGAGGAAAACAAACTCTTAAGCGATTAACCGCAAAGTTTTAGACGACGTTTTTTGCGTTTATTTTATTTCGCCGCGATCGTCGTCTTCGTTTTCGTGAAAGCGACGCTTTGCCCTTGCGTCAAATTAAGGCAACGCGAAATGTTTTACTTTCTTTTCTTTGGTTATCCGCCTTTGCTGGTATGATAGAAACAACCCCATGAAAAAACAATCGGGTCGCTTTGCAAGAAGTCGTCGCGAATCGCAAATAGCGTTAAAGCGCTTTTAACAACTCCATAGGCGTTTGGATCGCGCAATCGGCAAATTCGCTCGCGATTCCGTAACCCCACGCGGCAAATATGCCCGTTACGCCCGCCGCTTTAGCCGCTTTCATATCCTTGCCGCTGTCGCCTAAAAATATCGCTTCGTTAGGATTGCCGCCGAGTTTGTTCAGCGCAAGATAGAGCATATCGGGCGCGGGTTTTGGATTTGAAACGCAGTCCGCGCCAATCATCGCCGCAAAATAACGCGAAACGCCCGCGTAATCCAGCATAATTCGCGCAAAAGCGCTTGTGGCGTTCGTGGCAACCGCCATTTTCACGCCGCGATCGTTTAACGCTTGTAGCAATTCGGCGATTTCGTCGTATAGTTTTAGATCGTTTAAGCACGCTTTTTCATAGCGCTCTTCAAAAATCTTATGATCGGCTTCGCTTGCGTCCTCGCCGTATAAAAATTTGGTCGATTGAAAGGTGAGCGCGTTTATCTTTTCGATGATTTCGCCGCGATCTAAAGGCGGTAAACCTTTGCGAGTTCTGGCGTAATTGATCGACGCGGCAATATTGTCTTTGCTATCCGTTAGCGTGCCGTCCAGATCGAAAATAACGATTGATTTCATACCGCAATAATAGCCAGCTTAAGATATTAAATCATCATTTCCGCGTCGCTCCCGCTTTTCGCTTCCCGTCATATCCGCGAAAGCGGGTATCTAACATTAAGATATTCGCGGATCAAGCGCCCATTCGCAAGCGCTTATCATTGCTTCGCGATGTTTGGATTCCCGCCTTCGCGGGTACGGCGGGAAGATGGGCGCTTTGCCGCGGATATGGCGCGGGGATATGGATTCCGCGACTTCGCGCGGAATGACGACGAAAGACGCGGGAATGGCGTAATGGGCGGAGAGGTTAGCGGCGCTCTTTTTCAACGTAGCGTAGCGTAGGCGCTAAGGCGCAATCACGCGGCGTTTCTTTGGCTAAAGAACCGCTTTGACGCTGGCGGGTTTCAGCTTTTGCCTCCAAAACAGGCGAGCTGTTTTGGAGAGCGCCGCGCCGGAATGACGGTTAGCGTTGGCGGACAGAGACGGCAAATCCGATTTTGCGTTAATCGCGCACTTTGCCTTCCCGCTTAAGCCAGTCAAACGTCTTGCACCTCTGCTCACTGTCCAACTCCACTGCAAAGCGAGCGTCTTTTGCGGCTTGTTTCCAGTTTTGTTGTCCTTTGTAAGCCCACGCGTGATCGCAGTAAGTATCCGGGGACTTTGGATCGATCTTAATCACCTGCGTGAAATCCGCGATCGCTTTGCCGTACTCCTCAATATCGGAATATACCGTCCCGCGCGCAGCGATAGCTGCCACATCCTGTCGATCGAGCTTAATCGCGTGCGTGAAATCGGCGATCGCTTTGTTAGCATCCTTGCGAGCGAGTCGTCTATAGCTGAGACCGTCTTCGCGAGTATAGCTCTCGCGAGGGGCGAGTAGGTAGGCGTACGCACGATAATAGTAAAGCTTAGCGTCCTTTGGATTGATTTTGATTGCCTGCGTGTAGTCGGCAATCGCTTTGTCGGCGTACTCTTCCCCTTTCTCATGGTCTACTGAATTCCTACTAAGACTTGCATAAGCGTCCCCGCGATTTATGTAAGTCTCCGCATATTTTGGATTGATCTCAATCGCCCGCGTGAAATCGGCAATCGCTTTTTCTTTGCTGTCGCTGTAGCCACTCCGATAGGCGAGTCCGCGCGCATTGTAAGCCTCCGCAAGATTCGGATCGATCTTGATCGCTTGCGTGTAATCCGCGAGCGCTTTGGCGTTATCGCCTAAACTATTGTAAGCAGATCCGCGATTGTAGTAAGCGACGGCATAGTTTGGATCGATCTTGATTGCTTGCGTGTAATCGGCGAGCGCTTTGGCGGCGTCGCCTAAATCGTGATAGGCGAGTCCGCGACCGCCGTAAGCCTTCGCAAACTTTGGATCGCCGTTGATCGCTTTGCCGAAATACACAACTGCCCCTTGAGCATTGCCTTCGTCGTATAACGCAAGAGCGTAATTGTATGCCTCTAGGCTACTATTGTATTCGGAATAACCCGGATCGTTTGCGCCGCGTATAACAAATCTGCCTTTTTCAACCTCTTCTAGTTGCAGTTCGCCTTTATCGCCCACAGCCGCGTCAAAGAGCGCTCGCCCTTTGGAACTGACAACATAGCTTTTGGGCAGTCTCGCGCGAAAATATTCGACGGCTTTTCCTCTTATCCCTATGTAATAGGGATTGTAAAATTTGTTGCCGCGGCTATCTACTGTGGTTTTAACCCCTCCGTCAAATATATAGTATTTATTTTCATCTTTACTATATATAATGCCCGCCGTTGCCAAACGAGGGCTCGATTCGTCGCTATATTTATAATAGCAAACGGCGTAATTCTCGCCCACGTTGCACTTTCTGCTTTGATTGCCAACAACCGTATTGGCGGCTTCGTTAGCGGCTCTATCATAGCATTGCCGGGTATTCAAGCCTCGATATTGACAATCTATAACGTTGCCGCCGCCCCACGATCGCGTATCACTCAGATCTCCATAAACGGCTTTGCTGTACTCGTCAAAGCCTATAATGACGCTTGCCATATCGCGCAAAGGCGTTTTCGGATTTGAAATCGCCGCTATCTCGTCAGTGCGATATGAAGGCAAGTGGCTCAAGTCGGGACCACTGTTTTTGGCGGATATAGCCGCTATTTTGCTTGTGCATCCGCTCAAGCCAAAAAGCGCGACTAGGATCGCGCAGATTAGATAGAGGAGCTTAGGAGTTACCTCCCCCCCGTTGATTTACCTGAAACATGGAATGCCTCCGTTGTTGGTATTGAAGCGTTGCATTCTAGCGTAACGCAAATTTAAGCAAAACAAAGGTTTTGAATTTTGTTTTGGATGCCAGCCTTCGCGGGAATGACGGGAGGCGCGATCGATCGGTTAATGCAACGCGAAAGGTTTTGGGGGTTGGATACCAGCCTTCGCGGGTATGACGAGAGGCGATTGTATGTTTCGTCATAGCAACGTAAGCAGGTGTATTCCAACCCTTGCAATACGATCGCCCATATATTATTGTTGCGCGATGTTTAGATGACGGCGGCAAAGCGCGTTGGGAGGCGCGTTATTGCGCGCGCGTTAAAGCGACGGCAAACAGCGCGGTTTTGCCGTTTTTCTCCAGCGTTTCGCCCGCTTCCAAAAGCGTTGTCCCCGTAGTTATTAGATCGTCTAGCAAGATCGCGTCTCGCTCCTCGAAATCCTTGAAAACAAAACGGCGCGGACGGCTTTGGCGAAACGCCAGCGTCTGCCCCGCGTACTTATCTTTGGATCGCGCGCGAAGCCTGCCAAATCGCGGCGTTACTATGCCCGCCGCGCCAAATTTCGCCAAAACCGCGGAGTGCGAATACCACGCGCCGACGCGATCGTCTATGGGAATCAGCGCGGCTTTATTGTCTAGTTTCAGTTCGCTAAAAAACGGCTTAAACGCTTTTATCGCGAGTTGTTTAAGCGCAAAAGAACCAAATGGATAGTATTTTGCGTTGGTCAGCGGCGCTATATCGTCGTAATCGTAAAACGTGATAGCGCGCAGATCGCGCAAATTGTGAAGGCGCGGATTAACCTCGATCGCCTCGCGGCATTCGCGGCAGATAAAACTTAGACTTAGCTTGGCGCATAGCAAACAACGCATTACGCGCTTCGCTTCATCGTCCGTTTGAGATTTATTTGCGCGTCGCGCTCTTTAATTGCTTCGCGTTTGTCATGCAGCTTTTTGCCGCGCGCAAGCGCTATCAGTATTTTGGCGCGGTTTCTGGAGTTGAAATATAGCTTAAGAGTAGCGATCGCGAGTTTTTCCAATCTCACGCGCTCGGCGATTTTGGCGATCTCTTTTTTCTTCAAAAGCAGTCTGCGCGATCGGTTTTCGTCGGGCGCAAGCCTCGCGTCGGCGTTTTCGTATCGGGCGATATGCATGCCAAAAAGCCAGATCTCCTTTTCGCGGATAACTCTGGCAAACGCTTCGCTTAAACTTGCCTTGCCCGCTCGAATACTTTTGACTTCGCTACCAGCAAGCTCGATGCCCGCCTCGAAAGTTTCCAATATTTCAAATCGATGACGCGCTTTGCGATTTTCTATGGTCATTGTTCCTCGATTCTGAAAAACGTTCCGCCGCTTCCGCTAAGAAACCAGCCGTCTTCTTTGTATTCGCGCAATTCTGGATAGCGCTTTAGCGCGGGTTCTAGCAGATCGTTTAATGTTTCTGGATCAAACTCGCGCAAAATATCGACGGCTTTCATCGTCAGCAGATCGGGAGCGGTTTTCGCGGAATCAGCCATTTTGTCGCTAAAATGTCTGCGAAAAGTCAAATAAACCTTTGGCGTTTCGCATAAAATCGGCGCGGTTTTCAGCTCGAATCGCGGCGGTTTTTCGGAAAACGGCTCGATTTGCTCGCCCGCGCCGCCGACGTTAGCCGATTCGTATCCGCTTAAAAAAAACGGAACGTCCGCGCCGACCTCCGCGCCGACGCGAGATAGCTCTTCGTTTGAAAGTTTCAGGTTCGCCGCTTCGTTAATCATAATCAGAAAAGTCGCCGCGTCGCTGCTCGCGCCTCCAAGTCCCGCGCCGCTTGGTATGTTTTTGTATACGACGACTTTATGCGCGTTGGCGAATGAAAAAAGCGCTTTTGAAGGATATGCGCGGCTAAGCGTCGCGTAAGCGCGATAAATCGCGTTGTTTTCAAGCGCGCAATTAAAATCGCCGACGACTTCAAAACCTCGCGCCGCCGATTTTTCAAACCACATTTTATCGCTTAGGCGATCGTATATGACAAAGCGCGAAGCGATGAGATGATAGCCGTCGGCGCGTCTGCCGATTAGCTTCAAAAAAACGTTGAGTTTGGCGCGTGCGTCGTAAATTTTCGGCGGCATTATTTGGAATCTTCATAAACGAAACAAACGCCGTAAAGTTCGGAAAGCTCGTCTAGCGCCTCCCACAGATCAAGCGCCGTTAGCGTCTCGAAACGATCGATTATCGCGGCGCTCCACCCGTCGATTTGCTCCCACGCGACTTTTTTGTGTTTTTCCCTAAATTTGATCGATAGTTTTTTCGCGGCGAGGCTAATTTGCAACAAGCCAGTAGCGATCGCGTTGAAATACGCCGAATCGCTTGAAAGTATCGACGGATCGGCGCCAAAACGTTTTTGGGCGCTATAAATCTCCGCGCCGCGTTTAAGTATGAAATCGACTACGCGCAAATCATTTGACTGCATTAAACGCCTTTATTTTTATTTGAAAGGGATTTTAACACAGCCGCTCTGTTTGTCCGCTTGTCCAAGCGCGTTCGTTTGCGTCTATTAGACGATTTTGGCTACATTATCGGTTTTATCGGGAGAAAAAATGACGTTTATGTATGTTGTGGCGACGGTATTTTTCGCGATGGCGATCGGCATAGCGCTAGGTTACGTTCGCAAACTGCCGATTCATCGCAAGGCGAAAATCGCCTGCTACGTTCTTAT
>JAISMA010000025.1 GCA_031276985.1 Helicobacteraceae bacterium
CTTAGCTCCACCAAGCCCGAATGTCCCACGATGAACGAAACGACGCTACGCGATCTGCTTGGCGTTTTGCAAAGCATCGAAAACGAAACGTTTATGAACGAAATCGTAGTGGAAGAAGAGGAGCGCGTATGGGCGAAAATCGCGCTCGATCGCATGCTCGCGCTATAGCTTCGCGATTGCTCTCAACTCGCGTTCTAACTTTGCGCGCGATCGCAGCCTGTGTTCTAACTTTGCGCCTGAACGCATACTTGCCGCTGTAGTTTCGCCGCTCCCGCCCACTTCTCCACAGCTTGATTCTTTGGATTCAGTCGCGCCTTTCGCCCCTCCGCGCCTCCCGTCATTCTGCGCGAAGTCGCAGAATCCAGCATTTAAGACATTCGCGGATCGAGCGCCATTCGCAAACGCTTTTGTCCTTCTGTTTTTGGATACCCGCTTTCGCGGGAATGACGGGTATGACGAAAAACGCGATTGCGTTAGAAAGATATTAGCGCATTTTGGCGGATAATTTCGCAAGATCTATTAAACCAGCGATGAAAGCCGCGTATTTTTCATAAATTACTTTTTGAAAAACTTTCTGTTTTCCGGATTATCCAGAAAACTTTGCATGCTACGATCGACGGAAGCGTCGCCGCCAGCGCTTGTTTTTGCGGGTTTAGCTTTGCGATTTTGCGGCAAAGCCGAGAGGTTAAGAAATATCACCGTATCTTCAAGCAAAACCTGAATAACAGAATCGATCGGCACGCTCACGATCGAGCCGAAATTTTGCTCGCCAAAACCAGCCTCGAAAATTAGCGTAAACGTATCTTCGTTAAGCTCCGCGCCGCCAAGCGTATAATCGGACAGCACAAAAAGCGTAAGCGGCTTAAACGATTGGCTTAGGCTCTCCGGCAAAGGCGGCTCAAACGTAATTTCGTTCAGATCGCACAAGATTCCAAACGGCGTTTGAGATGCTATTAGATAATCTAATATATCCGCGCAGTGATCGGCGATCATCTCCGCGAATTCGTCGTCTTTGAAAATTTTACTAATCATTTTAGCGCTCCTTAATACTCCAAAACAAATTTGCTTAAAATCGCCATTCGCACGGCGACGCCGTTATGTACCTGTCGCAACACGAGCGATCTTGGATCGCTTAATACGCCGTCGTCCAGATCGATATTGCGATGAACGGGTCCGGGATGCATAACGAATATGTCCCGATCGCCAAGTAGATCTTTTGTGATCTTAAAGTTTGCCGCGTAATCGCTGAGGCTGGCGTAAATAGGTTTTTCGTGCCGTTCCGTTTGAGTTCTCAGCGACATAATAGCGCTTGCGCCGTCTAATTCGTCGCGTATATTCCACGTCGTTTTTACATTGGCTCTTTTGGGCAGAAAATGCGGAGGCGCGGCCAATACGACTTTCATTCCGAAACGGGTTAATAATTTTATCGCGCTGTTTGCCACGCGGGAGTTTCTAATGTCGCCGACGATTAAAATTTTCCTGCCGCGCACGTCGCCGATCGCCTGTCTTAGCGTGAAAAGATCGAGTAACGCCTGCGTGGGATGCGCGTGCGCGCCGTCGCCGCCGTTTATGACGCTGGCTTTGACGAATTTGGACAGCAGTTTTGGAGCGCCCGCGTTTTTGTGCCTGACCACGATCGCGCTCGCGCCCATAGCGTCAAGATTCGCGGCGGTGTCGTGTATCGTTTCGCCTTTGGATTCGCTGCTGCTCGCCACGTCTAGGCTCACCACTTCCGCGCCTAGCCTCCGCGAAGCCACTTCAAAACTGCTGCGCGTGCGCGTGGAGTTCTCAAAAAAGATGTTTATCACGAGTTTTCCGCGCAGTTTTTGGTTGGTTTCGCTCTCAAGATAGCCGCTCGCCTCCTCGAAAATCGCCTCGATCTCCGCGTTTGTCAAGTCCGCCGTGGTGGTTAAGTTTCTTGCCATAACGTTATTTTACCGTTAGTAGATTATGGCGAATCAACAGGCGCGCCGTTTCCGCGAAAATAGGCGCGGCGCTTTGGCTGGCGTTGCGGTTTTTTTTGGGATCAATCACCAAAACGCCGATCGCGTAACGCCGCTCTCCGTCGTTGGCGAAGCCAAAAAAGCTGTTGTGATAGTCGTTTTTATATCCGCCGCCGCCGGCTATGCGCGCCGTTCCCGTTTTGCCCGCGATGAACGCGCCGTCGATCGCGGCTGTTTTTGCCGAACCTCTAAGCACCGTTTTGCGAAGTATCTGCAAAATTTTCATAGCCGTCGCTTCGCTGATTACTCTCGCGCTAGGCTCGCTTTCGATTGGCGGCGCGCCGTCGCCGATTAGACGATCGACGAGACGCGGCGAAACCATTACGCCGTTGTTGTTGAAGACGTTGTAGGCTTTAAGCAGCTGCATAAAAGTTACGCGCAGTCCGTAGCCGTAGCCCGTAGTGGCGCGGTATATATCGGCGCGGTAGCGGTGCAATCCCGCGAGAGATCCAAGCGATTCGTAGGGCAGATCGATACCCGTCGGGCGCGAAAAGCCAAACGCGCTTAAGCCGTCGAACAGCTTGTATTCGCTAAGGCGCATGGCAAGTTGCGCGATTCCTATGTTGCTTGAATAGACGATCACGTCCTCGACGCTGAACCATTCTCGCGGCGACGTGTCGGTTATCGCGTCTTTGCCAAGCGTCCATCTGCCGTTGTAGCCGCGCACCAAATCGTACTGACCCGCGATCCCTTCCTCGAATACCAACGCGACGATAAACGGCTTCATCACGCTTCCTGGCTCAAAAGGGTATTGAATGGCGTTTATTTTCGTATTCGGCAGCGTTTCGGCTGTGATGTTTTCCGCGTCGTAGCGCGCGCTGGCGGCAAGCGCGATAAGCCGTCCCGTGCCGCTTTCCATAACTGCGCATAAAATTTCCGTCGCGTCGTATTCGGCTTGCGCTTTGTCCAAAAGCCGCTCCAGATCGAACTGAAAAAACGCGTCGATGCTAAGCTGCAAACCAAAGCCGTTTTTGGACGGCGTATATTGCAGACGGTTATTGTAAATCATATTCCCGCCCGCGTCGCGCATGGCGCGAAAAGAGCCTTCGCTTAACGGCTTTAGTTTGGATTCGTAAAACCGCTCCAAGCCCATGCCGCCTTCGCCGCTTGATTTTTGCACGTAGCCCACGATCGGTTGCGCCAGCGATCCATATTCGTAAAGGCGCGTTTGCGGCGGTTCAGCCGCGACGATTTCAAGCCCTCTTCGCACGGCGTTTGCGTTGATCGTAACGGTTTTGAAAGCGCCTTTGCGATCAAGCTCGGCGGATAGTCGCTGTATGTTTTTCGCGTCAAGCGCGCTTAAATCTTTGGCAAGATAGACTCTAGCGTCGCGCTCTAACAGCTCCATGATCTCCGATTCGCTTCTGTCCGCGAAAATCGCGATCATTTTGGCGATTAGCGGTTTGCTTTCCGCGTCGCGCCCGTCGAAAGCGACGTTGAAGCGCCGATCGCTTTGCGCCAGCGTCCGCCAATCGGAGGAAACGATCGCGCCGCGATAGGCGGGAATCGTTTCGGTTTTAAGATAGTTGCGATCTAGGCTATCTTGTTTTAACGCGCGAACTACGCCCGAAAAAAACACGATAAAAAAGAAAAGAATAAATAAAAAGATCGCAAGAATTTTGCCGGTTTTTTCCACGATTACATTTGCGTGCGAATGATCTCTCTATACGCGCCTATAGCCTTGTTGCGAACTTCCAGCATAAGTTTCAGGGCGCTTTCGGCTTTGCCTAGAGCGATCGCCGCTTGGTGCAGATCTTTGACCGTTCCCGTCGCTATGTCGGTTGCGGCTTTTTCGCCCTCTTCTTGCAATACGTTGGTCTCTTCAAAAGAGTTTTTAAGCAGATCGGCAAAGTTAAGCCCGCTTTCTTCCTCGCCGATTTTTTGCGGCGCTTTTCCAAGCTCTTTTGGGAGAATTTCGCCGATTTTATTAAGTAAATCCGCCATTGCAAGCTCCTATTTTACGCTCTCATCATCTCGATCGCGCTATTAGCGATCGTTTTTGCGCTCTGAAACGCCGCGACGTTTGCCTGATACGCTCTGCTCGCTTCAATCATATCGGTCATTTCCACCACCGGATTAACGTTTGGATAAGCGACGTAACCGTCTTTATCCGCATCCGGATGCGTAGGCTCGTAGCGCATTTTTGGCGTCGCGTCGTCGCGGACGACCTTATCGACAATCACGCTCATTATAGCGGGATTTAGTTTGCGCTCGTAGCCAAGCTCTTCGTCAAGCGGATCTTCGTAGCCAAGCGCCCGCGTATTTTTGGCTAACGCCGAATTAAGACGTTTATCGAAATCGACCGCTTTGAAAACGACGGTTTGTCGGCGGTACGGACCGCCTTCGTCGGTGCGCGTCGTGTTGGCGTTGGCGATATTCGCGCTGATCAAATTAAGCCTAAACCGTTGCGCCGAAAGCCCGTAACCGCTTATGTCAAACGAGTTAAGAAACGCCATCTTCAACCTTTTATCCGCCGAAATTTGCCAAAACGTTAGCAATTTTCATTCCGCAGACTTTGCTTTCGGCTCAACAGCGCGATCTGCGCCGCCGCGATCGCGCCGTTTGCAAATTTGCGCTATATGCCCTCGAAAATCAACTCGGCTTTTTTACCCGCGCCGTTTTTGGTCAAAATCTCCAATTTGCCCGCGTTAATAACGCATTGGCGGGCGTTTTGCAACAAGGAGAAAAACTCGCGTTCTTTCAGCGCTTTTGGCTCTTTGACGGAAGCCGCGCGCGTCGAGGCGATCGGCGATATTCTGATCGCGTTCGCGTTCGTTTCGTACGGCGCGAAAAAGCGATTCGCCGTCCCTACGCCGGATATGCGATCGTTTTCAAAAACGACGACAAACGCGTTTTCAAAACCTTCGCTTTCAAGCGTTTTGCGATCGATTTTAACCTCTTTGCCGTCTTGTTTAACTTCAATAAGTCGCCATTCTTTACTCGCGATCTCGGAGTAATCGGCTTTCGCGGCGCATCCTAACGTCGTTAAAGCCAGTAAAATTCCCATTGCCAACGCAAAAACGTATTTCACAATCGTCCTTTCTTGAATTAAATCATAAAATGTAATTGGCTTGATCGCCGCGCGCGCAATCAAACGTTTCGATTATATAACAACTTGCGGCGTATGCGCGAAATAGCGATCAATCCGCGCAAAGCCTTTGAGCGCCTTTAACGCCGCGCTTTTCGGCGGGATTTCAGCGCGAGTTCCTCGGCGCTTTCCACGTTGTCCGAATCGGGCGTTATGCAATCAACGGGACAAACGGCGACGCATGCGGGTTCGTCGTAATGTCCCACGCACTCCGTACAAGAG
>JAISMA010000122.1 GCA_031276985.1 Helicobacteraceae bacterium
TACGCTTTGGGCAAACTATACGATGATATACTCAAAGACTATAAAAACGCTATCAAATGGTACGAAATCGCGTATGATAAAAACGATAGACGAGCCGCTTACGCTTTAGGCGTTCTATACGATGATGATCTCAAAGACTATAAAAACGCTCTTAAGTGGTATGAAATTGCCGTCGATCTATATAAAAAGCAAAACAGCGCTCATAACGGCGCAATGGCTAGAATAGGCATTCTTTATATAGAAGGCAAAGGCGTTAAAAAAGATCTGGTTAAAGCGCGATCATTGCTTGAACAAGCGGCTACAGGCGGCAGCGAAAAAGCCAAACAAGCCCTAACCGCTCTCGACAACGCTAAATCTAAATGACGCTCGCGGTTTTCGCCTTTACGTGAAACATCGGCTTTCAGGATTTATATAAAGAGGGCTATTTTTGAGCGAGATTAAACCAAATGAAGCCCGCGGCGATATGCCCTGAACAGAACTCGAACCCGCGACCTTTTGCTGTGGAAGCCTACGCTCTATCCTGATGAGCTATCGGGCGCGCAACATGGACAAACCGCGGCGAAATCCTAGCAAAAACGTCGCAAAAGCGGGTTTTTTGGTATTTATGCGCCCCCCGCCGAAGCGGGGGAGAGCGCAAAAAAGTTAAGCGCCGATTTATCCAATATATCCGAATCTGTCCGAATCTGTCCGAGCAAACGTTCAGGCTTCGCCTTTATCCTTTAGCTCTTGAACCAGCGGCTATGAAGGATTTTGACCTCCTCTTCCTCTTTGTATCCGCTAATCATCGAATGAATCGCGCCTTTGACCGCGAAAACGGACGATCAGACTCGTCGAATGACGGCTAGGCAAACGACAAAAGCAGTAAGCTCAATAGCGCTTGCCAAAAAGATCGCGAAAATTACAGAAAATAACGAAAAAACCAAAAGAGGCTCAAACCAAGTAAAACCGCTTTAAACGCGTAAAAACGTTCAATCTAAGCAACAATCGTTCGGAAGCTCCAGAAATAACGAAAATCGTTCAAAACGGCGAAAAGCCCTCGAAAACTCCAAGAAACCAAGTGAAGCTTCAGTACGCTTTAAGTAAAACCTTACTATTATCAAAGGTTTTAATTCCAAATCACAAGGAAGATCGCGACAATGCAATCGCTTACTTTGTCCGCCAAATCGGGCAGTTCAGGTCTCGCTTCAACAAAGCGATCGGCTTTTCAAGGCTTTTCAAACGCGATAAAGCGTTTGTTTAACGTCGAAGCGAAGGCTTCGCAATTAACCCAAACGTTTCAAACGACGGCTACGACTTCGGCTTCGTTAAATAATGCGGCGGCGTTAAACGCGGAGTTCCTTCCCGTAGTGTTCGCTTCCGCGAAGTTCACCCCCCCCCCCCCCCCCCATTTTCAGCTTGTTTCTAAATTAACCAAACTTATAACGATCGCTTTCGTTTCGTTATTCCTGATTGGTTGCTACAACGGAGGAGGCGGAGGAGATAGCGACAACGACGATCGAAACGTAACCGTTTATCGCGTTTCGTTTTACGATGGCTTGCTGGATCGCAACGGATCGATAGAGGTTAAATCAAACAAGAACGCTATCAATCTGTCGCAATTAAAGGCGGATTTGGGCATAAACGCAAGCGCCTTATACGCGGCTTCAAGCGACAAAGACGTTTCGTCGCAAACCGTTCGCGTAACGGGCGATACGAATTTTTACGCCGCCCCAAACGTTAACGAGATAAGAACGCAAGCGAATTTAGCCGCGATCGACGATAACGATACTATGCTAAACGCGAAGCATATCCTTTTGGAGGATATTGCGTTAAGCGGAAACTGGACGCCAATTGGAAGCAGCGCAATTCCCTTCAAAGGCGTATTTAACGGCAATAGGCATAAAATAACGAATTTGCAGATCAACAGCGCAAGCGACAACGTCGGTCTTTTTGGTTATATAAAAGACGCTCAAATCAGAAATATCGGCGTTGAAACAGCGGATGGCGACGGGGTAAAAGGGAAAGATTACGTTGGCGCTATTGTGGGAAATATGGAAAGCGGCGCGATAACCAATAGCTACGCAAAAGGGAAAGTCGGCGCGACGGGAGATAATATCGGCGGTATCGCGGGATTTCTTGGCGGCACGCTAAGCGCTAGTTACGCGGGCGCGGAAGTTAGAGGAAGAAATAACGTCGGCGGCATTGCGGGAAATGTTTATGGCGCGGATATAAATAATAGCTACGCGACGGGTAACGTTAGCGGAGCGGGCGATTATATCGGCGGCATTGCGGGATATGTTGAGGGAGTCGGCGGCATAGGAAGTAGTTACGCGAGATCGGACGTTAATGGATCGAGCTATATCGGCGGTCTCGCGGGATATGTAACAAGCGCTTCCTCGATTGTAAATAACGCCGCGATCAATGGAAAGGTTACGGGGGACGGTGCAAACGTAAATCGCCTAATAGGAACTATTAGCGGCGGCGCTACGATCTCGAATAATTTCGCCAGAAGCGCGCTGACTTCGGGCTTTAACAGTTTTGTCGATGGCAATGATAATTCCGGTAGCGGAAAAACCGACGAAGCATTCAGGGAGCGGGCAACTTATGAAAATGCTACTGGTAGCGGCGGTTTAGGCTGGAAATTTGGGAATAACGGCGATAATCCGTGGGATATAGCGGCAAACAAAAACAACAAGCATCCTTATCTTTATTGGGAATAAGGTTGACCCGCGAATAAAGCGCGAAAAGAAGCCTTTGGTTTTCTTTTTGCGCGACCATTTACTTTCGCCGCGATCAGACGTTAATTACCATTTCGGGAACTCGTTATCATTTTGCTATGTTTTGACGCTCGCCTTCGCGGGTATGACGAGGTGGATTCCGCGACTTCGCGCAGAATGACGGAGCGCGCGGAGGTGACGGGAAGGGCGTAAAACGCTCTGATTTTCTTTTTCGCAAGGGACGCTTGTTTTAACGCCGAATTTTCGCGCGCGCGGGAATGACGATCTGCAAGGCGAGAGCGCGATTTATTTAGCCAAAAACGGCGAAAGAATCAGCGGCAGCGCGCGCTTATAGAAAGCGTAAGATTTTGATCGCGCGTTACGCCGTCCAGCTCGATTTCAAATCGGCGGCTTTCGTTTGGATTGATTACGCCTTCAAGCTTGGTTTCGCCTTTTGCGCTCGGATGCGCCAGCTTACGCAAATAATCGATCGTCCCGCTTGGCGGCTCGTAAGCGATCGCTTTTATTCGGCATTGTTCCAGCGGATATTCGCCCGC
>JAISMA010000138.1 GCA_031276985.1 Helicobacteraceae bacterium
GCGGGATTGCCGCTAACAATGGGTTTTGTGGGCGAATTTTTGTCGTTGCTTGGATATTTTCGCGCTAATCCGATTATGGCGCTTTTAGCGGGAACTTCGATTGTTTTAGGCGCGGTTTACATGCTAAATCTTTACCGCAAAACCTTCTACGGAACTATTACGATCGAGGCGAATAAAACGCTTGTCGATCTAAACGGGCGAGAGCTTGTCGCGCTGATCCCGCTTGTACTTGTGGTGATCTGGCTTGGCGTATATCCAAAACCCGTTTTAGCGCCGATCGATCTTGCGTCGAAAAATCTCGCGAATATGATGATGATAAAATCCGTTCCAAACGAGGATTCAACAAGGGCAAAACTTGAAAGCCTCAACTCGTCGATGTTTGGAGGCAGACAATGAATACGCTTTCTTTTGTTTCGTTAGCGCCAATGTTAATTTTGGTCGTCGGAGGGATTGTAGTTTTGGGCGTCGATCTGTGCTTCAAAAACGCGGGGCGCAACATATTCGCGGCTATTACGATTGTCGCGCTGCTTTCGGCGCTTTTAGCGCTCGCTTATTTTGACTTTAGCGAAAGATCGTTTTTCGACGCGCTTTTGATCGACGGATTAGCCAAAATATCGCTATGGGTGATTATTGGCGCGTCGCTGCTGTTTATCCCGTTGGCTTTTGCGGGAATGCGGTTTTTGGAGTACCAATTTTCAGAGTTTTACGCGCTGTTTTTATTTATGGCGGCGGGCTTTGGCGGCATGGTTTCAAGCGATAATTTAATCGTGATCGTTATTTCGCTTGAAATCGGATCGCTCGCGTTGTACGCGCTAATTAGCATGCACCGCCGCGACAGGGCTTTGGAAGCGGCGATTAAATACTTCACAATGGGCGCTTTGGCGGCGGGATTGCTTATTTTCGGCGTGATGTTGCTTTACGCCGCGACGGGTAGTTTGGAGATTGGCGAGATTCAAAGCGCGTTAGTCGCAAGCGGTTTTGAGCATACGCCGCTCGTTTTGACCGCTTCGGCGTTTATCATCGCGGGACTTGGCTTTAAGCTATCCGTCGTGCCGTTTCACACGTGGACGCCCGACGTGTATGAAGGCTCTAGCGCGCCAATGGCGGGATATATGTCGATCGTGCCAAAAATCGCGGGTTTTACCGTGGCGATCAGGCTGTTTGATTTTCTCGCGCAAAGTCCCGATCGCGTAGTTTTTGGGCTTTTGTATCTTGTAGCCGTCGCCACGCTTACGATCGGCAATCTATTAGCGCTTGTGCAAGAGGACGTTAAGCGAATGCTTGCCTATAGCTCGATTAGCCACGCGGGATTTGTGATGTGCGTTTTCGTTATGGGTTCTAGCGAGGCGCAGGCGGGATTATTTCTTTATTGGATACTCTTTTTATTCACCAATCTTGGCGCGTTTGCTATGTTGTGGCTTTCGCGTCATCCAAGCAAAACGTGGGATATTCGTTTCGATCACCCGTATTCTAAGTTTGCGGGCATGGTACGGCTTAGTCCTATGGGCGCGATCATAATGGCGATCTTTATGCTTTCTTTGGCTGGAATTCCGCCGTTTGCGCTGTTTTTCGGCAAGATATATCTAATTGGCGAGGCGATCGCAAGCGAACATCTTTATTTGGCGCTTATTATGCTGGCAAACAGCGCGATCGCGGTTTATTACTATCTGAAGCTGATCGTTTATATGTTTTTGCGCGACTCCGCCGATAACGACGGCACGGTTTATTACCAAAACGGCGCCGCGCCGCTAAAAGTCGTGCTTGGCGTCGCCGCCGTAACTGTCGTCGTTTCGTTTTTGTGGATTGAGCCGTTGCTTGGCTCTTTGAGCGAGTTAATCGGCGGCTAGGCGCGTTCAAGGAACGCGGTTTGCTTTTGCGAGGTCATGAGAGGTTTTTTTGGCGTAGTTTTGTCGTTTGCGGCTTCGTCGCTGTGCGCGCTTGAAATCGCGCAGACGGCGGGCGTAATCGACAAAGAGCCGTATCTGACGCTGACGCTAAAAGAGGAGCGCCCGTTTTCCTGCCGCGTTAAACCCGCCGCGCTGTTGGAAGCGGGGAGCATGATTTGCGAGTTTGACCGCGTACCCGCGTTAAAACCGCAATCCATAGACAACCGCTTTTTCACGATTGAGCCGATTTTAGACCCCAAACGTTTTACGCTAAAGATAACCTTTAAGAAAAACGCGCTTGTCTATTCAATAGACGCTACGACGCTTTCGACGGTTCAACTCGCGCCAAACGGCGAAAAAACCGTTTCGTCGCGCTGGATCGTGGCGGGTTACGACAAAAAACCGCCGCTTTTACGCGCCGTCCGCGACGGCGGACTAAACTTTCCCGTCGCGCTTCCGCCGTTTGAGCCGCCTTCCGTAGGCGCGCTTGATCAAAACGGCGCGCCGATTGTCAATCGCGTTACAAGCGAGGACGGGCTGGAGTTTTCGCGGATTTTGGCGCAATACGACGCGGGATTTTTAGCGTCCGCGCAAAAAATGATCGACGACGCGCTCGCGCAAAGCGTCGGCAAACATCTGTTTATGCCGGAGCTACTCGCGCTCAAAGTGAAAATTCTGGACAAGCTAGGCGATCAGGACGAGGCGCTAATATCCGTAGCCAAACCTTGGACGGAAGCGTTCGCCTTTCATAAGGAAACGCCCGAAATCCTGCTTTTGTTAGCCAACGCCGAAATGCGCGAAGGGCTTATATCCGACGGGCTTTATCATTACGATACGCTTATTCGAGAATATCCCAAAAACCGCCTATCCGATTTTGCGCGAATCTACAAAGCCGATCGCGCTATGATCGAGGGCAAGGCTTACGACGCGACGTTTGGCTACGAGAGCGTTTTATTTAATTCGCAAGACGTTCCCGCCGCCGCTTTAGCCGCTTCGAGATTAGCCGAGATCGCAATCCGCGAGGACGACGTTCCCAAAGCCGCCGCGTTTTACGAAAAAATACTAAAAAGCGCGCCCGAATTTTTCTCGGACAAGATAGACGAAAGCGCGAAACTTATGAAACTAATGGCGGAGCAAAAACTATATACTCCCGCCGCGCTGCTTGGAGAGATTGTCGTCGATCGCATCGAGCCGACCGCGCGGGATTATCAAGAGACGTTGCTAAATCTGGCTAGGTGGCAAAACTTCGCGCAAATGACGGAAAAATCGTTTATTACTTACGAGCGTTATCTGGCGGAATTCGGCTTTTCGCCGCAAGCGCCGCTGGCGCGAAAAGAGCGCGATCTGCTGGAGTTTGAGCTAGGCAGACAAACGCCCGAAGCGAATTTAGAACTTTACGATGAAATCATGGATAAATATCCCGAAGACGAAGCGGCGAGTCGCGCGCTATACGAAAAATCAAAATTGCTTATGAAACTTGGCAGATACGTCGAGGCAAGCGAAACGTTGCCAAAGCTGGACAAACTCGATAAGGCTATGTTTCATGATTTCGACGCGCAAACGCGGCTGACGGAGCGCTCTTTGTTGGATGCGTTCATACTCGCAAACGATTGCGCCGCCGCCGTTCGTTTAAGCCGCGATCGCAAACTAGGCGTCGCGATCAGAAGCGACGAGGCGTATTTTAATTGCGCTTATAAGGAGCGAGATTTTGCCCTCGCGCTAGAGATCGCCCAAAGTAACGTCCGCAAACATTCGCCCGCCGAAGGCGCTTCGTGGCTTTCAAAGCGTTTAGACGCGCTTCACGCTATGGCGGATTATCCAAATTATATCGACGGCGAGGAGCGTTACATCAAAATGCTTCGCGCCCTCAAAAAGCCGATCGAGGCGGATCGTTATGTTCGTTTGTTTGATTCGTATCGCAGAACGGGTTTCGATCCAAAACGTATGGGCGAAATCGCCGCCGCGTTTGAGTCGCGTTTTCCAAAAGATCCGCGCTTAATGGATATTTACGCCGCTATGATCGCTCTAAGCGCCGATCGCAACGACAGCAAAAGCCAATACGACTACGCCAAAAAACTTGTCAATCGATCGCGCCTAACGGCCGTAAAAGCCTTTACGCCCGAAGCGGAGATGGCGTTTGCGCGCGCGGCGCTTAAAGAGGGCAAGCCAAACGAGGCGATTTTGGTCTTGCAAAGCATGCTAAACGGCGCGTTAGCCGATCGCTATCGCCCGTCGGCGCTATTTACGCTTGGCGAAGCGCTGGAGCAAAACGCGAGCGCCGATCTTGCGGACGGCGTTTTTAGGCGTTGCGTAAATCTTGAAATCGAGGGCGATCCGTGGGTGAACCTCTGCCGCGAAAAACTCGCGGAGCGCTAACGTTCAGTTTTGACTAGATTTATTTGATATACTCCCGCTTCAATTCTCACTTTAAGGAAGGTAATGAAAAAGTTTATAGTCGCCGCGATTATCGTAGTCGCGGTTATTGGGATCGCCGCGCCGATCGCGTCGGGATTTGTTTTTAAAAACACGATCGATCGCATAGTCGACAAGGCTAACGCCTATATCCAAACGCAATCCGGCGGAACGGCTCCATTCGAGTTGCGTCAAGTTAGCTATGACAAGAGCCTATTTGGCGCGAAAGCGGTTTTGGCGCTTACGGGCGACGCGTTTGATGGAGACGATGCGTTCTTGCTTGAATCGGAACTTTCGTTCGGTTGGTTCTTGTCGAGCAACTTTCCGTTTGTCGCGCTTGTCAAAAGCCACGACAAAATTCGCTTAGGCGACGAAGCGCTTAAACAACTCGCGGACGAGTTGCCGGAGGGCATAAAAGACGGCGTTTTACTGGAGGGCGAAATCGTTGGCATTCCAGAAGTGTCCCTTAACGGTTATTACGCTTCAAGAGAGATAAACTTTGACGACGAGCGCAGAGGAACGCATATTGAAATCAAGCCTTTGACGATTCGCGTTAACGCGAAAGGCAAACACAATATTAGCTTCACGGCTAACCTGCCGTATTTTGAGGTTAACGAAGACGGCGAAAAGGGCGTTAAAATTAACGGCGTTAGCCTTAGCGCGGACGGCGATATTTTCAATCCCGTCGGCAACGCGGAAGCCGAATTTGCGATCGACAAAGTCGATCTTATAGGCTATTTTGTACTCGATAGCTTCAAGATCAAAGGCGTATCGAAGGTTAAAGGCGGCACAATCGATAGCGTCGCGGAATATTCGGTTGAAAAGATCGACTTTAACGAGCCTTTGGGCGGTAAGATAGAGAGCATAGAAAAGCCCTATTTATCTTTGTCTATCGCCGATGCGAGCGTTGAAATACTAACTCGTCTGCAGGATCGAATTAACGAGTTGCAAAAAGGGATCAACGATCGCGACGATCGCGTAATAGAAAAAGAAACCACCGCGATGATTTCCGATTTCTTTGAGATATTCGACAAAGGAGCGGTTTTCAACATTAAAGCAAGCGTTTCGGTAAACGGCGCGCCGCTTAATTTTGAAGCCTCTTACAAAACCGATTCGAGTATAAAAATTCCAGAGTATTCCGACGCGCAAGCGCGCGAATTCGTTTTCGCGCTGATAGAAAAGTCGATAATAGACGCCTCTTTATCGGTTCATAAATCGGCGCTAGAAGTTTTGGAACTTCCCGACGTCGAAAGCGGTTTAGAAGCGCTTGAAGGCATGGGCGTCGCTAAACGCGAAGGCGATCTTATTAAAACGCAGGCGCATTTTGAGAAAAACAAGTGGACGCTAAACGATAAAGAAGCTCCGTTTGAAGGGCTATTTCCGGGTCAGCTTGGCGGCGGTTTTGGCGATCCGTACGGCGGTTACGGCGATAACGACGACGACGAAGAGTATGACGAGGCGTACGGAATCGACGACGGAGACGACGTTATTGTTGATGACGACGAAGATATTGAAGACGACGAGGAGCTGGACTAATAGCTTCAGCTAAAAATAGCCGCCGCTTTTCCGTTTCGTTGCGGTAAGCGGCGGCGCTTTCAAATCCATGGCGACAAGCGAAAACGTAGCGTTGATCGCCGCATAGCAAAAATCGTCGCGGATCGACCCGATCGCGGCAAGCGACGGCGCTTATTTGGTTACAAGCGGAACTTCAAGCGTGGCTCTATCCGATTCAAACGATGCGGCTACGTTTATGCCGTTTGAAAGCGCGTCGATCGTATCGTCGTAATCGGCGATTCTCGGCGCGCCTTTTACCTGAAGCTCTATTAACTGATACTTTTCGCCTCCGACATATAAAAACTCGCCTACTTTCAATTTAAGCGCGGTGGTAATTAGCTTGCATTTTGGATCAAAGCCGTCGTAGATCTTTCGTAAAATTTTCGTGAAATCGTTTTGCGAAAGTTTGAACTCCGGAATCGCTGGATCAAATTCATTGCGAAACGAAGCCGATCGCAAACGCCCTTTGGCGAGTGAAATCGAAATATCGATCAGCACGTAGATATTGGTTAGATCGTAGTTTTTCATCTTTTCAACCGCGTTTTCTCTAATCGCGGGCGTTTGATACAACTTAATGCCGATCGAGTTTTCGTCTTCGTATCCGACCGTGATCGCAAAGAAATGAAATTTACCGAAAGTAAGCGGAATAAAGGTGGTTTTGTAACCAAAATCGATCGACGCGTACGACAGAGCCAAATCGTTAAAAGTTTTGATTGGCTCGTAGCCGCTTAGAAGTTCGGCGGATCGGTTTAGATAGGTTACGATCCCGCTTTGGTTAAACACAAAAAACGGGTTGTAATCGTATTCCATCCAGTTGCGATAACGCGAGTCGTTTAATTCAATCTCGGGATTCAAGTCCAAGCCCATTTATTTTCTTTCTTAACGTGTTTCTGTTTAGACCAAGCGCGTTAGCCAATCTTAATTGCGATTTGTATTTATCGAGTCCGGCTAAAATCAGCGGTTTGTCGTACAGATATATATAGTCGCGGTAGATATTGGAGCCGGAATGCGCGTCGTTCATTTTGCCGCGCAAAAACCGCTCTACGATCGTTAGCAACTCCTTTTCGTTTATGGAATCAAAAAGCAAAGACGAATAGATCGATCGGCGAAGCGAATGCGCGTTATCGCTTAAATCCGCGTCCAAAGCGTCGAGATCGATCTCGGTATCCAGCGTCAAGATCGCTTTCGCTTCGTCCAAAAACGCCCGCGCTAAAGCGGGTATATCTTTTGGGCGCTCTCTAAGCGGCGGCAGACGCAAAGTAAAACCAAAAAAACGATCGACGACCTCCTGCTCGATTGTCGTCGAAGAGGTCGCCACGACGCGCTTGCCGTCAAGTTCCAGACGATCGAAGTTATAGATACGATCGAAATTCTCGATAATGAGCGATTCTGATCGCGTTAGCAACTGCTCAATCTCGTCCTCATTTTTCCCGTCTATAATCGCCGCGTTCGGCAAAATCTCCTTTGCCAGCGTGGTTTTGCCAACGCCGCGCTCGCCCGTTATCAGTACGTTAATCGCAAGCGATTTAACCAGCATAGCCGTTTTGGCGATCTCCTGAGCGCTTTCGTCGACGGCAATGAAACCGCTCATCGTCGGTATCCTCGCGCAAACGCGGAGATTTTGCCGATCCCTTTTTCGATCTCGGCTTCGCTAACGGCAAAACTCATTCTAAAGTAGCCCTCGCGTGAAAATCCCACGCCCGGCACCGTAGCCACGCCCGTTTCCTCAAGCAGTTTCAAGCAAAATTTCATGGAATCCTTTTCAATCGCCTCGTGCGAGACGAAAAGATAAAACGCGCCTCGCGGAACAATCGGCTTCAAGCCGTCGATCTCGTTAAACAGCTCAAGCGCCAGATCGCGGCGTTTTTCAAACTTTTGACGCATAACTTCTATGTCGCCATCCGCCCGCCCGTCAAGCGCGGCGATTGCGGCTTTTTGGACGATAGAACAGGCGTTTGTGGTCGATTGGCTTTGCAGTTTAACGACGGCTTTTGCGATCTCGGCGTTTGCGGCGGCAAGGTATCCAAGCCGCCAGCCCGTCATGGCGACGGATTTCGACAAGCCGTTAACCGTGATTGTTCTGCTAAACAGATCGTCGCTTACGGACGCGGTGGAGGCAAATTTAACGCCGTAGATTAGTTTTTCGTAAATCTCGTCGCTTATCACAAACGCGCCGCTTCCTTTCAAAACCGCGCCCAGCGCGGCGATCTCCTCGCGGCTATAAACCGATCCCGTCGGATTTGACGGCGAGCCGATTACGACGATTTTCGTTTTGTCCGTAAGCGCCGCTTGCAGTTCTAAGGGAGTCATTTTGAAATCGTTTTGCGCTTGCGTTTGAACAATCACCGCTTTGCCGCCGTGATAGCGCGTCATTTCAGGATAGCTCACCCACGCGGGCGCGGGGATTATAACTTCGTCGCCGCGATTTATCAAAACGGCGAAAAGCTGAAAAAGCGAATGCTTCGCGCCGCTGCTAATCACGATATTTTTTGGAGAGTAATCTAAGCCGTTATCTCTTTTCAATTTGCCCGCGATTGCCTCTTTTAATTCGTCAATGCCGCCGACGGCTGTGTACTTGTTGAACGCGCCGTTAATCGCCGCGATCGCCGCGTCTTTAACGACCTGCGGCACGTCAAAATCGGGTTCGCCAGCCGAAAAACTTATCGATTCTCGACCTGCCGCTTTGAGTTCGCGCGCCTTTTGAGCGATAGCCAAAGTAAGCGATTCCTCCATTAAGGAGATACGCTCGGATAGGATCATTGCCGTCCTTTTATACAAATGTAGGCGAAAATATAGCCAAATAGCGCTAAAACCGCCTATTTTTTAAGCTACTAATCGCGCGATTTTGTCGCCGATTGCAAACTTTAAGGCAGCGAAACCCGCGCCGACGCAAAGGCGCAAGCCGTTAAAATCCGCAAACGCAATTAAAACGCGGGCGATTTGGAGCGGTTTTTGCGGCATATGACATATCAAGGATCAAAAATGCGTATAGAGGTAGTTAATTTTATAGATTTATCAAGCGATCGGTTGCGGCAGGTTTTGGAATGGAGAAATCAAACCAACGTGCGAGAGTTTTCCAACGAGAAAAAAACGATCTTAATCGACGAGCATTTAGCGTTTGTCGAGCGCTTAAAACGCGACGCGCAAAAAGCCTATTATTTTGTTTTATTGCAAACCAAAAACGCCAGAGGCGGCGGCGTATTTAGCTTCAACGACATTACCAACGAGCAAGCGTTAATGGGATTGTATAAAGACGGTCAATCGACGCTTAAAGGAACGGGCGGCGTTTTGATGGAATTAGCGTTATTAACGGCAAGGCAAAAAGGACTAAAACGCCTATATTTGCGTTTGTTGAAAGACAACGATCGCGCTATGCGTTTATACAAACGGTTCGATTTTGCGATTGTCTCCGAAGACGAAAAAATGTACCGCATGCAAAAAGACCTCTAGCGCAAAAATGAAAACGACGGACATAAATTGGCGTTTGATATATAATCGCAAGGTTTGTCGCGGCGCGACGCAAATTAGCGCTTATCAGCCGAGAAATAACGCCAAAGGTTTATCGTGAACGACGAATTTTATATGCGACTTGCGTTAAACGAAGCGTGGAAGCGCCAGATTTTGACCTATCCAAATCCTAGCGTCGGCGCGGCTTTGCTTGATCGCTATGATCGGCTTGTCGCCGTAGCCGCGCACGAAAAAGCGGGCGCGCCGCACGCGGAGATCAACGCCTTTTACGACGCTTTTTGCGATCTTTGCGCGGATAAAGCGGCGCTCGCAAGGCTACGCGCGCTCAAAACCAGCGGCGAAATTTGCGACTTTTTGCGCGAAAATCACGGCGGGCTGTTTGATGGCGCGACGCTTTTCGTAACGCTTGAGCCGTGCGCCAACGCGGACAAAACCCCAGCGTGCGCGCCGCTAATCGCCGATTTGGGCGTGAAAAAAGTCGTTATTGGCAGCGACGATCCAAATCCAAAAATGGCGGGCGGCGGCGAATACTTGCGCGATCGCGGCGTCGCGGTGGTTCGC
>JAISMA010000140.1 GCA_031276985.1 Helicobacteraceae bacterium
GGCGGAAAATCTCAAAATGGCGCAACTTGGCAAACCGCTTAGAATCGCGTTGTTTGGCGTTTCTTCGGGCGCGAGTTTGGACGCGGCGCTGGAGATTTTGGGTCTTGACGAGGCGAAAATTAGAACAAATTTGTTGGCAAAATGCGTAAAATAAAATATTTCTGTTTTACAATTACGCCGATATATAAAGGCAAAAAGGAAAACGGCGGTGCGTAGAAGGGATTTTCTGGCTTTATCGCTTGGAGCGGCGGCGGCGATCGGTTGCGTCGCGAACAAAAACGCGGTCTTAGTTAAAAAAACCAAAACCGCGTCGCATAGCGTTCAAACGCCCGCGATCGTCGCGCCGCAGGCGGAAGAATACGCCTCAAACGACGTTCTTGAAGACGGCATAGGTTCTAGCGGAGCGACGCCAAAAGATCATCTGACAATTATCGAGGAGGCGCGCAACATCGAGCCAATCATCGCCGTCGGCGACGAGCTGGAACTGCTTAAATCCGCCTTTAAGCGCTTAAACGACGTGCAAAAACATATCGGCTTTGGCAACTTTAACGTCATCAACTTCGACGCGATGATAAGCGTGGCCAAAGCGTCTAAAACGGTCGGCGCTTTCACGCAAGCCGAGCTGGAATATCTTGAAGCGCTATTTTTCCGCGACGCGAAAGAGTACGGCTTTTTCGGCGCTAAAGTAACCGATAAACTAACCGCCTCGATCGAGCAAAAAGAGGTTTTCAAAGTGCCGCAAACGGGGCATTATCTTTACAAAGGGCAAGCCGCGAAGGTTTACGAGAGCGTCAAAAAAGACATCGGCGATACGATCGTGATGACAAGCGGCGTGCGCGGCGTGCCTAAACAATTTCATCTATTTTTGGCTAAAACGCTGGAATGCAAGGGCAACTATTCCGAAGCGTCGCACTCGCTTGCGCCCGCCGGTTATTCATATCACGGCATAGGCGATTTTGACGTGGGCAAGATAGGTTTCGGCGAAAAGAACTTTACGCAGGATTTCGCGCAAACCAAAGAGTATGAAAAACTTATGCAACTAGGCTACATAGCGATACGTTATCCGCGCGGCAATCCGTTCGGCGTGTATTTTGAGCCGTGGCATGTGGAAGTGGTCTAATCTACGCGCAAATCCTGCTTATAACTTTCGAGATCATTTTAACGCGCCGCCAATGGTCATGACAAGCCTCTAGGAGTTTTTGGGGCGAAACAATCTCAAAATAGCTTAGTTTGCCGTTAGCTTTGGCGTTTTGACGCAAAAATCCGCTCTCGCCTCTTTCATTCTCGCCGCAAAAATAAATGGCGAAGCGTTTCGCGCCGCATCGCGCAAGCGCCCTCGCCCCCCTCGTCAGCGTTGATTGGCGATGGACGTTTTGCGCTTTCTTATCAAATTTTAATGAGCGCTTAATTTTTGTGCATACCATTTTCGATATTTATCGATACATTCGTAAAAGCGTTATGTTCAGTATAATATAACGACTAAATTATATGGAGCATCAAGATGAAAACAGGCGCGTTTAGCATTGCGCTGGCTTTGGCTATCGCCTCAAACGCCTTTGGCGAAGAGACGGTCAATTCGGACAGGGAAACGGCTAATTCCGTTGAAAACGCGGCTAATTCAGTCGGCGAGGCGGTTGATTTGGGCGAAATGACGATCAAAGCCGAACAGGAATCGATTGGCGGCGTTTCGGGCGGCTATTTGGATAAGGAGACAAAAATTGGCGCGTTAGGCGGCAAAAAGGCGATCGACGTTCCGTATCAAATCAACGTAATCCCGCAAGAGATTATCAAAAATCAGCGTTCTCGCGGCTTGGAAGACGTGGTTAAATACGCCCCAAGCGCGCAAATCGAGTATCGCGGCGGCGGCGAAATGGGCAGACCGCAAACGCGAGGTATGCGCGGCGACGTAGTGGCAAACACCTACTGGGACGGCTTCAACGTGGTTTCCACCACCGCCACGCCAATGGCTCAATTTGACAACTTGCAAATCCACAACGGATTGGCGGGCGCGTTTTACGGAGCGCAAAATCCTTCGGGCGTTTATAACTTTACGCTCAAGCGCCCCACAAAGAGTTTTGAAAACTCAGCCATATTAACATACGCGCAAAACGCCAACGCGCAGGCGGATTTAGATCTGGGCGGAACTCCCGCAAGCTGGATCGGATATAGAGCAAACCTCGTTTATGGCGACGGCGAAGGTTATGTGAAAGACAGTAAACTGGAGCGCAAATTAGCGGCGATCGGACTTGATTTCTATCCTCTCGAAGGATTAAAGATCGAGACAAACGCGATCTATTACGACTACATAAAAGAAGGCTACGCCGCCGCTTTTTCTATGCCGATCGCGCCGAGTACAGGCAAATCGCAATTCGATCTGCCAAACGCCTACGACGCTTCAAAAAAGAAATACTCCGTTAAAGATCGCGGCATGGAAGCCGAAACGACAACAGGTAGCGCAAAGATCAAATACGACGCGAGCGCTTGGTCGTTTGAGGCGGGATATTTGAAACAGCGAGCCGATCGCTTTCAATATCAGGGAAGTCATACCTTTAGCGCAAGCGGTTTCAATACTGCCGCTGGCAACCCAAAGTCGGAAGCGGGACGTTTTGAAATTGGAAGCTATCTGGCGCATATCGCCACAAAGCAAGAGTTGGGTTTTAGCAAACACGAGATCGCCGCGGGATTACGCGGTTATAAATGGGAGATGTTTTCAACACCGACAGCCGCTCAAAGCCGATATAAAAGCGGATATACCAAAGTCGATACGATCTCGATCGTAGATTACGTAACTTTCAGCGAAAAATGGGCTACGCTTTTATCGATCGGCGTTAGCGATATTCAGACCAAATCGCTTAACGCAAAGGGCAAAACAACAGCATCCAATTCAGACGACGGAACGAGCTATTCGGCAAGCGTTATTTTTCATCCAAACGAGGTTTCACTCGTTTATTTTGGTTTTTCAGACAGTCTTATGGCGGGCGCTTCCGGCGCGCATGCGGACGGCAATACAACAACGTTAAAACCGCATAGAAGCGTACAATATGAAATTGGCGCGAAATACGGCTTTGATTATTTCGATCTCTCCGCCGCGCTATTTCAAATCGAGCGACCAATCGCCTATTTGGGTAATAACGGACGTTTTGAAGAGCAGGGCGATCAGATCAATAAAGGCGTGGAGTTTATGGCGTCTGGCAAAGTTACGGACAACCTAAGTCTGTTTGGCGGCGCGACTTATATGAAAACCGCGCTCAACGACACAAAGATCGCGAAAAACAGCGGCAACGAGGTTATAGGCATGCCTTCGCTTAGGGGCAATGTATTAGTTGAATACGCGATTCCCAATTTGGAGGCGTTGTTTATTAGCGGAAACCTTAACTATACCGGTAAAATAGCTATAGATCAGGCAAACGACGAGTACATAAAAGCGCGTTATACGATCGACCTCGCGGCGCGTTATATAAGCAAAGATCTTATCGGCGATTCGACCGTTTTTAGAATGTCGATAAATAATCTAACTAACGAAAAGTATTGGGCAAGCGCGTTTAACAATAACGGATTAGACGGGCTAGTGCAAGGCGGTACGAGTTTGTTTCTTGGCGAGCCTAGAACAATAACCGCATCAATGGAAGTTAGGTTTTGAAAAAACCGATTGTTATCGCGATTTTATCGGCTTTGTTAGCGCTATCCGCGTTTTCGTCGCTGTTAATAGGTCGCTACGATATAACGCCAAGCGAAGCGTTTGGCGTTATATCGCATAATATTTTCGGCGCGGAAACGACGGCGAGCGCCGAGGCGATAAGCGTGATTAACATTGTCCGCGCGCCAAGAATTTTTATGTGCCTGCTTGTCGGAGCGGCGTTAAGCGCGTCTGGCGCGGCGTATCAAGGGCTATTTAGAAACCCTTTGGTTTCTCCCGATATTTTGGGCGTATCATCGGGCGCGGCGGTCGGCGCGTCTATAGCGATCATTTTGTCGTTAAACGCGTTTGGCGCGTTAAGTTTCGCGTTTATTTTCGGTTTGGGAACCGTTTTTCTCGTTTCGTCGATTAGTTTAGCGTTTGGCGGCGGACGGCTTAATACTTACGCGATGATTCTCGCGGGAGTCGTATTTGGATCGCTGTGCAACGCCGTTGTTTCACTGCTTAAATACTTAAGCGACGCGGAGACAAAACTACCGGAAATAACTTTCTGGCTCATGGGAACAATGTCGCGATCGGGCGCAATCGAAAACGCGGCGATTATGCTGTTTGCTTTTGCGATTGGTTTTACGCCGCTTTATTTGTTGCGTTGGCGAATCAATCTTCTTAGTTTCGGCGAGGAAGAGGCGCGATCGCTTGGCGTAAACGCGAGATCGACGGGACTTATTATTATTTTTTCCGCGACGCTGTTATGCGCGGCAAGCGTTTCAATATGCGGCGTAATAGGCTGGATCGGGCTAATCGTTCCACATATAGCGCGAGGGATTGTGGGCGCGGATTATCGCGTTCTTTTGCCAGCCTCGGCGCTACTTGGATCGATATTGGTTTTATGGACGGATACGATCGCGCGATCGTTAAGCGCAAGCGAAATTCCTCTTGGGATTTTAACGGCTTTTGTCGGCGCGCCGATCTTTATATATCTGCTTTATAAAAACTCGATTGTCAAGAGTCGGTTATGATAGCGTTAAAAAATCTTGCGTGCGGTTATAAGAAAATCCCAGTTATTCGCCAAATATCTATTGCGATCGACGAAGGCGAAACGCTGTGCGTACTAGGCGGAAACGGATCGGGTAAAACGACGCTTTTTAAGACGATAATGGGATTTTTAGCGCCGTTAGAAGGCGAAGTAACAATCGACGGTCGCAGATCGTCGGATTTAAGCGATAAAGAACGCGCCGCGTTAATAGGATTTACGCCGCAATCGCATCCCATCGCGTTTGCGTTCAGCGCTTTAGAAATTACGTTAATGGGAAGAACGGCTAGATTAAAACCGTTTGCTTCGCCGTCGAAAAAAGACGCGGCGATCGCGCTGGACGCTATGGATTTATTGGGAATAGCGAAATTCAAAGATCGCCTCTATTCTGAATTAAGCGGCGGCGAGCGGCAAATGGTTATGATTGCGCGCGCTTTGGCAAGCGAAGCAAAAACGTTGTTAATGGACGAACCGACGGCTAGTTTAGATTTCGGCAACCAAATTAAAGTTTTAGCATGCGTTAAATCGCTGGTTAAAAACGGATATAGCGTTATTTTTAGTTCGCATCATCCAGAGCATGTTTTTGCGTTAAATTGTAAAGCCGCGCTAATCCTCAAAGACGGAAACGTCGTATTCGGCGCGACGGACGAAGTCGTAACCGCCGATAACCTTCGCAAAACTTACGACGTTGAAGCGATTATCGCTTCCGTACAAGGCGAAAAAGTATGCGTACCAAAACTCAACTAAAATGTAAGGAGAAAAGATGAAAATGTTGTTAGCGGCGCTATGCGTCATATTTGCGATAAACGCCAACGCTAAAACGGTAACAAATTCCGACGGAAAATCGGTAACAATCCCCGATAAGATCGAGCGCGTATCGCCGCTCATTCCCGCTTTTGCACAAATCGCCGCGATGCTTGGGCAAAGCGACAAGATCGTAACAAGTCCGGGACAAAGCGAGATGTTTTATACGCTTTTTCCAAACTTCAAAGAGCGCGTAATAATTATGCGTCAGGCTAACGTTGAATCGCTTCTTGCGGCAAAGACGCAAGTAGTTTTTGGACCAAAGGGCGCGTTTTTTAATGAAACGCAGCAAAGAGAGCTTGAAGCGGCGGGCATAGCGGTCGTGGATATTAGCGCGATGTCTACGATCGAGGAGATTAAAAGGTGCGTCGAGTTAATAGCCAATATATTCGGCGGCGAGGCAATCGAAAAAGCGCGAGAATTTAACGCATATTTTGATCGCAACGTTAAACTAGTTCTTGAAGGCGTAAAGAACGCGAAAAAACCTACGGTTTTAGCGCTAAATTACGCTTCGGGCAGTTACGCTACGATAAGCGATCGGGATATTGGCGCGGAATATATAAGAATCGCCGGCGGAGTTAATGTGGCGAGCGGATTTATCAAAGATAGCGCGGGTATGACCGCCATAATAAACGTTGAGCAGATTTTAACGTGGAATCCGCAAATTATTATCACCAATAGTTCCGCCAGCCGCGATCAGATTATAGCCGATCGCGCTTTGCGAAGTTTAAGCGCCGTTAAAAACGACAAGATTTACGTTGTGCCGACAGGCGCTCATTTGTGGTCTGTTAGAAGCGCGGAAGGAGCGTTGCAACCGCTATGGCTTGCCAAACGTTTACATCCAGATCTATTTAAGACGCTCGATTTAGAAAAAGAGGTAAAAAGTTTTTACAAACGGTTTTACGGCTATGAACTAAGCGACGCGCAGATCGCGGATATTCTTAAAGGCGGTTCTACTACGGCGCTTAGATAGCGCCTTATCAAAAACAATTGCGGCTTGCTTGCGTCCTTTTGCCTAAATAGCTGCCCGCTATTTGGTTTGCGATCGTTTAATAAAACGAATTGTTATTTTTAGCTTGTTTTGTCGCGTCGGGTTTATTTTGGTTGCAAATCGAGAAACGAAGCGCCTAACAGATTGGCTTTATCGCCAAGCGACGACAATTCAATCGCAATATCGGCGGCGGGCGCAAAAGCGTTTTTTAGCGCTTCGTTGGCGCAAGACAATACGCTTTTTTCCGCCAAAGCCAAACCGCCGCCAAGCGCTATTACGCGCGGGTTAAACAGCGCGGCAATCGTTTTGATAGCGCGATCGACTCCGCGATAAAAGCGATCCGCGATCTCCGTCGCTTTGGGATTATCAGAGTTAATCAGATCGCTTAATTTGCGCTCTTTTAGTCCGTAGTATTCGCTCCATTTTGCTATGGCGCTTCCGCTCGCGCTCGTTTCCAGACACTCCGCGCCGCCGCAACCGCACAAAAACGGCGTCTTTTCAAACGGCATGTGCCCGATTTCGCCCGCGTTGTTATTCGCGCCGCGAATCAATTTGCCGTTTTCCGCGTACGCGCCGCCGATTCCCGTGCCGATAAACAGCGCGAAAAGCGACGAAACGTCGGCTCTAGCGGCGACTTCGGCGATTGCGGCGCATTTAAGGTCGTTGTCAATCGCCGCGTTCAACGAAAAGCGCGTTCGCATTCGCGCCGCAAAATCTACGCCTTTTAGCGCGCCAAGATTGATGTTTGGCGCGGATAAAATCCTATTTTGGAACGTTTGAGCCGCAACGCTAACGCCGACAAAATCGATCGGATATTTGGCGAGCGCCTCGTCGATTAGCGCTTCAAGCGTCGATTCAAGATCGCCCGCGTTGATGCGATCGTCAAGCAAAACAAATTCGCCGCGATCATCCAAAACGCCGCGCCTTAAGCGCGTGCCGCCAATATCAAAAACAAGTTTCACTTAATTCCACACGTCAAAACGCGTATGCTGAAATATGGAATCTCTGCTTTCAAGCTCGCTTAAATAGCCTTCGTCAATCGAAGCGTCGATCATTGAAAGCAGCTTGTTGAAATTGGAGATATGCGTTTTCGTGCGCTTGATCGCGTATTCCACAGCCGTGCCCGCCGTAATCAAAAACGCCCAGTCGCTCGCCTGCGCCAACAACAGCTCGCGGCTCATCTGATCTAGCAGTCTGCGAATAAGCGGACTCGACTCGCCCGCGAAACGACGCGCAAGCTCCTGCATAACGTCCGCCATTTTGTGCAGATGACGATAGATCCAGTCGTTTTGCGGATTGATCCACACGTCGAAATAGCCGTCTTTGCCCCAGCTTGACGGGCTTGGGTGAATCATCTGATTGGTTTGATAGATTTCAAGATATTCGCTTGGCGTAATCGGCTCGATCTCGTCGTGTTCGGCGATCGCCTTGAACAGATGATAGATAAACTTTGGTCCCTCAAACCACCAATGCCCAAACAGCTCCGCGTCGTACGGCGAAACGATGATAGGCGGGCGATCCATAAACGCCGATAGATGATCGATCTGCTTCACACGGTTGAAATGAAAGTTTTCGGCGTGTTCTTTGGCTTTTGCGGATGCGACGGCGGGATTATAAACCTCTTTGTACTCGCCCTGCCCCGTTACGCGGTGGTATTTTAGCCCCGTGAAAACCCGCGTTCCGTCGGGACTGATATACGGCTTGATATATTCGTAATCGAGATCGTAGCCTATATCGCGGTAAAAATCGCGGTAATTTACGTCGCCCGGATAGCCGCTTATGCTGCTCCACACCTGCCGCGAACTTTCGGGATCGCGCCCAAAAGCCGCCACGCCGTTTGGCGTGAAAACGGGCGCGTACAGACCAAATCGCGGAGTCGGGCGACCGTAGATTAGCCCGTGCGATTCGAGATAGAAAAACTCCACGCCAACTTCGGCGAGAAGTTTATCGACGCCTTCGTAATAGGCGCATTCGGGCAGCCAGATACCCTTTGGTTTTACGCCGAAATGTTTTTCGTGCGTTTGGATCGCCACGCGAAGTTGCACGCGCACCGCCTGCTCATTGACGCTTAAAAGCGGAAAAAATCCGTGCGTCGCGCCGCACGTGATAATTTCGATCATGCCCGCGCGCATAAATTTGCGATAGCCGTTTAGCGCGTTTGAGCCTAGATCGTCCGTGAAAAAACGCCTGATACTCTCCAGACGATGACGGTAAAAATGCGCGACGTCCCGATAAATAAAATCGCCTTCAAGCCTTTTGCACTCTTTGTAGCTTAGTTCTATCAGTTTGTCCAGATGAGCGGCGAATTTTTCGCGCAGGTTAAAATCGTCCAGCATTTCGCACAGCGTCGGAGTTAGCGACACGGTTAAGCGCGTTTTTATCCCTTCGTTTTGAAGCCTTTGCAGCGTCATCAACAGCGGCAGATAGCTTTCAATGAGCGCTTCAAACAGCCAATGTTCTTCCAAAAAATACTCGTGTTCGGGGTGCTTTACAAACGGCAGGTGCGAGTGAAGCGCCAGCGCAAAATAGCCCTTCATTTACCGTTCCTTATTCGCGCCGCTTATTTGCCAACTCGCGCCCGATTCGCTAGAAAGATTTGAGCTTGGCATATTCGCCATGTCGCCGATTCGCGCTTTTAGCCGCTCTTCGCGCACGACTATGTCCAAACTTGATAGATTGGCGATAGCGCCTTGGGATTCAAGCTCGCTTGGGCGGGATTCAAGTTTTTGGCGCTCGCCGTTTTTGGTCATCCAAATCTCCCACGGGCTTGAATGCATACCGGACGATGGAGTGCTTATGCGATTAGAGATTGCGATCTCGCGCTCGCCGCTTTCGTCGGAGACAAACATTCGCGCTTCCATTGGCGTCGCGTTTGGCGTGTGATAGGCGTAATAATTGCCCGTCGGCGCGTGGCTATAAACGCTTTCGACCTCTTGAGCGCGGTCGCCCGTAAGATAATATAGACGAATAACCAGCCTCGCGTCTTTTTCGCGCGTAGCTATTTTGCGCTCCAACGTTTCGTCGCCAATCTCCCAATAAAAATGTTGCGTTCCCGCGTTAACGGGCAATAAAACAAGTCTGTTTTCGTAGTAGCGATCGCTAAGCGCTATGTCGTTTGATACAGCCTCCGAAACGACGGTTGTTTTTTCGCCGCCGCTCGATACGGCGGAGGGATCGAGTTTGGTTAGCGGATTGTCATGTTCGCTCATCTGTTTTCCTTTCTCAACGTTTTATACGACGATCTCTTTTAAGTACGACGCGTAAACTTCGGGCGCGATAGGATTGATCAAGCAACCGCTTGAAAGCTCGAATCCGTCGCTTGCTCTCGATCGCGGCAGCAACTCTATATGCCAATGAAAAAAGCGATCGATATGGTGAAAATAATCGGCTTTGCGATGATCGCGCTTTGGCGGCTCGGCAAAAAGCGTCAAATTTATATCGGGATTTTCCATAGCGATTCCAAGCCGCGAAGCGCACCATTCCAGCGTCTCGCCGAGATCGTTTAGCGCGTCTTTGGTTAGCTGCGTGAAAGCGCCGTTATGCACGATCGGCGCGATCCACGTCTCAAACTCGTATCGCGGCGCAAACGGCGCGAAAGCGATAAAGTAGCGCCCGCGAACCAAAACGCGCAATTTTTCGTCCTCTTCGCCCGCGATCTGATCGCACAAGAGACATCGACCGACGCGGTTGTAATGCTCTCTCGACGTTTCAATCTGTTTGGCTAAATTGGGCGCGATAAACGGCAGGGCGACGATCTGCGAGTGGCTGTGCCTGATATGGTTGCCCGCTTTCGCGCCTTGGTTTTTGAACGCCATAACCGACGCGATTCGCTGATCTTGATAGAGCGCGCTAAAGCGATCTCGAAAGGTGAGCATAAGATTTTTGAACTCTTCGGCGCTAAAAAGGCAGAGATGTTTATTGGGCTTTTGCTGATCGATCACCATTTCGTGCGCGCCAAATCCGCCAATCGACGAATAAACGCCGTTCATCGACAAAACGGGCGGCGTCTCCAGCGCGAGCAGAGGAAATTTATTCGGAAAAACCCGCGTTTTCCAGCTTGCGGCAATCGACGGATTTTCGCGGATCGCGTAGATCTCGCTAGGCGTTTTGCTTTCAAAACCCGTCATGAACGGATCGTTTATCTGCGTTTGCGGCGGCTGTTCCGTTTTGCTTGAGGGCTTGCGAACGCGATTGGGCGCGATAACCACCCATTGATCGTAAAGCGGCTGATAGCGAAATTCGTTCATCGGTTTTCCTTAATTTCCAGCGTCGTCTCGATCGCGCCGCCCTTTTCGATCTCGCCAAAATCAAGCGCGATCGCAATTCCCTGTCGCGTCAAATCCACGCCGCTTTCGCTTTGGCTGACGGTGTAAAGCGGGTGAGCCAAAACGACAAAAGCGCGATCCGATCTAAGCGCAATCGTCGCGTCAAGATACGGATCGAAAAACTCCAGCTTGTTTGACGGCGGAAGCGTTAGAAATTGATCCGCGCTTTCGCCGCCGATTGTTACTTGCGAGAGATCGGCAAAATGAAAGTTATGCTCTTGCGCGTAGCGGGCTTTTTGCTTGACTATGGTCGTAACGACGATTGATTCGTTGTTGGCGACGATTGTTTTGTCGACGCGATCGCTTGAAAATTTGACCGCGTTTTGCGCGGCTTCAATCTCGTAAATCGCGTTGGCGAGAGGCTTTTTTTCGTCAAAACTCTGCGCGAAGAAATTGTCCGAATTAAACTCGCCGTCGATTATATGATCGATAAACCCCGCGCGAACGTAGCGGTCGACCACGAGATGTTTTAGCGCCTCTTCGTTTGCGCTTAACGTCGCCTCGTGAATGGTTTTAACGCCGCCGCCGCCCGCGCTTTCTTGCTTTTTGATTTTGCCGTGATAGGCTTCAAAGCGGCGCGTAAGCGTGTTGAGCAGGTTAAACTTAGCCGATCTGACGCATAGCCCGATCAGCGCCGCGCCTTTGCGTTGAAAATCGGCGATAAACGAATCGGTTACGATCTTGGCTTCCGCGTAACCGTCGAGATTCCAATCCTCGTAATAAAACCCGTTTTTTGGCTTCAGCGCGTTTTCGGCGGCGATGATATAACGCCACGCCGCGTCTCGCAAATTCGGCAGATACAAGCCGCCAAACACGCCGTGCCAGAGACAATCGTTGCATTGCGCTTTGAGGAGCGCTTCCTCGAACGCGGGATCGTTTTGCGGATTTTTCGCCGAGAGCGCAAGCGTTTTGCGGTGGATTCTCGCGCTTTCGTCGTATTTGACGAGAAAGTTTTTCCACGTCGCGCCGCGCGCGAAACGGCGATCGGCTTCGGGCAGGCGATGCGCGATCTCTTCCAAACGAAGCGCGTCCAAAGCGTCCAGACTCCACTCGCCCATTTCGGCGTACGCGACTTCGGGCGGATAGATTAACCCAATCGGCGCGACGCTCGATTTATAATCGCCGTAACGCGCCGTTTCGATTGAGCCGCGCTCCAAAACGGCTTTGATAAATTTTTCCAGCCAGAGCTTTTCGTACACCCATTCGTGAGTGCCTGGCCACGCGCCGAATTTTTCGCCGTCGTCGAATAAGATCGCCGCGCCGCCAATCGCCGCGATATTGTCGGCTACGATCTCGCAATCCCAAAACGGCGCTTGATAGCGTAGCGCCTGACTGATTGGAAAAACGCCAATCGTCTTGCCGCCGCTTTCGGTCATATACCAGCCATTGAGCTTGTCTTTCGCCGCGCCCGCGCACAGCAGATGATAATCGTCGATAATCGCGTATTCCACGCCGCATTCGCTTAAATCGCCCACGATCGAAGCGTCCCAAACGCGCTCGGTTAGCCACAAACCCTTTGGTCGTTGCGCGAAATGCGCCTCGATAAAATCGCTTAGTTTGTTGATTTGCGCCCTGCGATCGCGCGAGGGGATCGACGCCAAAATCGGCTCGTAGTAGCCGCCGCCAAACCACTCGACCTGTCCGCGCTCGCTCATTTCGCGCATAAGCGCAAAAAGCGGTTTATCGCGTTTTTGAATGAACTCCAACAGCCAGCCGCTAAAGTGCGCGCTGAACTTAAAATCGGGGAATTTGTTCATGGTTTTGAAAAACGGCGCGTAAGATTTCGCGATCGTATCCAGCACGATATGATCGAAATTATCGACGGGCTGATGAGAATGCACGCCAAGCAACAACGAGGTCTTGCCCATTTATATGTACCATTCCGCGTCGAGATCGGGCATGCCAAGCGTAAGCGTGTTGTACAGCGGAACGCGCTGAATAAGCGTGTCTTGCTTGTAGAGCAAAAACGCGACTTCCAAACGATCGTCTTGCTTGGTCAAAGGCGCGTATAGCGCGATCTCAAGATTAGAGCCAAACGCCGCCCTGATTCCGTCGCTTTGAAACGAATCATGCAAAATCTCGCCGCTTAAGCGCAAACGGCGGTTGTAGGAAAAAGCGCCCTGCGTTTCAATCGCAAGCTCGTATCCGCCCGTTTTTATAGGCTCTAAAGCGCCTTTCAAAGAAAAGTAGTAAAACCTTCCGTCCGTGCCGTATTGCAGGCTCTTAAACGGCGCGCCGGAGCTGTCCATAGCCGAAAAAGCCCTGCTTAAATCCAGACTGCCCGCGCCGATCCACTCGTAATAGCTGCTTTTGCGCCCGTCGATCGTGGGGCAGATTGGCGCGCTTTGCGGAGTTTGAGCGGCTACGGTCTCGACGCGCTTAATCGGCTCGCTTAAAGCCGGGTGCGGCTTTTGACCCAAAAGCCTATAAACCTGAACGAGACGGCTTCTGAAAATCTCGTCGAATTGTCCCGCAAGCGGCGTATAATGATCGTCGCCGTACCACCAAAACCAGTCCGATCCTTCGGCGATCATCAGCTCTTTTGTAACCAGATCTTTGGTTTTTTCGTCGAGTTTGTCAAAGCGCTGTCTAGCCGTTTCGCGGGTTTGCGCCAGCAGTTCCCAAGCGCGGTTTTTCTCGCTGTGTCCCATCCACGTGCTAAACGATCCGTAAATCCAACTGCCCGGCTGCAACGCGCCAAGCTCGATTTGCGGCGCGCTTTCTAGTCGATAGGCTTCGGGAATCGTTACCGTTTGACACCAATCGGCGGCGCTAAGGCGTTCGTAAAGCGCGTTGAAAAAATCAAAAGCGTTGTTTTCGTAAAACTCCCACGCGTTTTCGCCGTCTAAAAATATCGGCACGATCGCGTCGAAATCCACCAGATCGTATACGCCTTTGAGTTTGGACATAAAATCGTCGGCGGCGGCTTGCGAATCCATGCTTGAGTAGTTAAAGCCGATCAGATCGCTTAAGGCTTTGTCTCGAAACAGCACGCCGACGTCGCCGTTTTCGGTTTTCAAAAAGTAGCGTTTATACAGATCGATGCGGTAATGCGGATTTGGCAGGCTTTTGAACAGCACGTCCTCGTCCGTGCATGCGAATTTCGCGCCGTGTTTGGCTAACAGATTCAACGCGGCGACGCTCACCGATCCTTCGGCTGGCCAAAAGCCTTGCGGCTTAACGTCGAAAGCGGTTTGATACCACTCTACGGCTTTTTGAACGTGAAGCTCGGCGTCTTCGCTGAAATCGCTCCATTTATTCGGCGTGGCGATATTTGAATCGCTGGCTTTCGCCGCGCCCATATCCAATAAAAGCGGCAGTATCGGATGATAAAACGGCGTGGTAAAAACGGCGATTCTGCCTTGTTCTTGCATGGTTTTATACCGCTTTGAAATCTCGCCGCAAAAACTCGTTAGCGCGTCCAAAAGCTCGATCTTTTCAAGCTGGCTAAAGCCCGATCCTTTGGCGATTAGGCTTTTGACAAGCGCGTTTGTTCGGCGGAGCTGATTGCCGCACCAACTAAGCAAAAACAGGACGCTAAGATCGGTTAGCTCGTCGTCGTCAAAGCAGCGAATAGCCTCTTTTGCCGAGTGATAGCGCGATCGTTTTTGATAAAGCTCGTTAAAGCGCCAAAGCGCGGCGATCATCGTGCGCGGATTGGCGAAAAACCCTTTTTCAAGCAGATCGGCTTGATCGTCCTCGCTAAGATCGCGCGCCTCTTTAGCCAACAGCGACAAAAACCTATCCTTTCGCCAGCCGTTTTGGACGTAGCTTTCAAGTTGCGTCATAAGCGACGGCACAAGATTATAAGTGGCGCGGATACGCGGATACTGACTTTGGATCCAAGGCAGTTCCGAATAGTCTTTAATCGCGTGCAAAAATACCCACGGCATAAGAAATTCGCCGCTTCGCTCGTCGCGGTACCAAGGCTGGTGCATGTGCCACAAAAAAGCCGGATAGATTTTTTTCACGACTGCTCGCCCTGTTTCCATTTTGAGATTTTCGCGGCGTACTCGGTGAGCGTTTTATTGCCCGAATCCTCGTTTTTGGCTTCGATGTACAGATGAATCGCGTCTTCGTATTGATCGGGAATCATCACGACAAATCCGTCCTCGCTTACGATCTTCACGCCGTCGGCAAAACTCACCTCTTTGCCCATCGCCTCCTCGCTGAACTTACGCATCATCGTTCCTTTGAGCGAAATATCGCACGGAATCTGCTGGTGCGCGAAGTGATACCTGCCGTTTTGCACCGCTAAATTGCTTAACGTTTCGCCCGTTTTAGCTAACAGTTCCACCATTTTCGCGCTGGAATACATAGCGTCGAAACTTAAGCCGAATTTTGAAAAGGCAAATTCGCAATCAAGCGTGGCGATCACGTCGTAGCCGCGAAGCGTTTCAGAGCTAAGATTGTGCATTTTGCCGCGCGCGATCGTAAGATTGGTCAGTTTGCTATCCAACACGTCGGGCGCGAAAACGGGCAGATAAACCTTGAGCTTTTCGTCGGGTTTGCTTACGGCGTTAAGCAGTTGCAGCAAGATTAGCAGCGCCTCGTGTCCTTCCAAAATCTTGCCCTCGTCGGTGAAAATCTCCAATCTCTGCCCGTGCGGATAGATCAAAAATCCCGCCGTCATTTTGAGATTTTTAACGATCTGCGAGATATTAAAGCGCGCGCTGTCGACATAAGTCGAAAGCCTTGAGAGCTTGCGATCGTCGAAATAGGCGTCAAGCATTATATTTTCAAGCCCTAAGTTGTTAAGCGCGGCGGGATAAACCATCGAGGTGTTGCCAAAGAGCAGATCGACGGCGATCTTCGGTTTCGCCGCGCCGATCGCTTCCGTGTCGATCGTCTCCGCAAACGCCGCCAAATACTCGCCGTTCATCGCCTGCGCCTCGTAGATAGCGCCCAATTCGTCGTTGCCCACTCTGCGAAAATTTTCCCTAAAGAAAATCCGCTCCACGTTTTTTTCCACGTTAGTATTTATGGGCAGTCCCGATTCGTCGTAAAAGAGAATCTCCGTCTGTTGTCCGTAGTTTTCGGACTGCCTGAAATGCACGCCCGCGATCACGTCGCTATGCCTGCTTAAGCTGTAGCGCAAAACGGCGGACGGCACAAAATGCGGATTTAATACGCTAACGCCCGCGCTCATCATGCCCGACATAAACGCCCGTTTTAGCATTCTGGATGCGCGGTGGTAATCGCGGCTGATATAAACGCGGGAATGCACGGGTAACGTGCTGGCAAAGGCGCTGGCTAGTTTGGTAGCCATTTCGCAACTAAGCTCGATATTGGTGCGCCCTTTTACCTGACCGCCTTCAAACAGCGCTTTTTTGTATTTGTCGCCCCATATTATGTTGCTGGAGACGATCGCGCCGTCCTCGACCGCTTTTTTTGGCCACACGATCACGTCTTTTTCTATGTGCACGTTTGAGCCAATCTCGCACTCTTCGGCTATGATCGCGCCGTAATTTGCCACCGTTTTATCGCCGATCGTTACGTTGTTGCAGAACACGGAGTTTTTAAGGCGGCAGCCTTCGCCGATTTTTACGCCGCTCCAAAGCGTACAATCCTCAAGCAACGTTTTAGAGCCTATCGCGCAGTTATCGCCGATGATTACGTTGCGTAAAACCGCGTCTTTGGCGATCTTTACGTTGTCGCCGATCGCCGCCACGCCTTCCACGCCCACGCCTTTTGGCAGTTCCGTTCCTTCGCCGACAAACGCTACGCCGTCGCCGATTTTGACCCGTTTGCCCGCGATCGGAATCGACACGCGCTTATTTAGAATATCCTCCATAGCCTCGCGGTAGCTCGACGGATTGCCCACGTCGCGCCAATAGCCTTGCGCGTCGCAACCCCAGAGCGTTATGCCCTCGTTCATCAGCTTTGGAAATAGATCTTTGGAAAAATCGTAGTTGGTGTTTTCGGGAATGTACGACAAGATTTCGGGTTCAAGCACGTAAATCCCCGTGTTGATCGTGTCGCTAAACAACTCGCCCCAGCCCGGCTTTTCCAAAAACCGCTTAATTTGCCCTTTTTTATCGGCGATCACCACGCCAAACTGCAACGGATCGGCTACGCTTGTGAGCGTGATCGTCAGTTTTGAGCGTTTGTTTTCGTGAAAGGCGACGATCTTTTTGAAGTCAAAATCGGTAACAAGATCGCCGCTTGCGATGATAAACGGCTCGTTTAGCGCCGCTTCGGCTTTTTTGACCGCGCCCGCCGTGCCGTAATCGTCGTCGGGCAGAATGTAATCTATCTTGATTCCAAGTTTGCTTCCGCTTCCGAAGTAGTTTTTGATAACTTCGGGCTTAAAGTACAGCAATACGACAAATTCGCGTATGCCAATGTCTCGAAGTTGCGTGATGGCATATTCCATCATCGGGCGATTAACAGCGGGCAACATCGGTTTTGGCGTGGAATTGGTAAGCGGCGCGATTCTCGTTCCGAATCCGCCCGCCATTACAACCGCTTTCATTGGCGACTCCTTATGTTATGTTGCAAGCTCGCGATCGTAGAGCTTGTTGTAGTACTCGTTTGCCATTCTCCCGGAATCAAACGCCGGAATAATGTCGCCGATACATGTTCTGATCATTCTCGTCCATTCGTCGGGATGATCGTAATACAGCGGAATAATCTCGTCTTCGATCATGTCCATCAGGTTTTTGTTGTCGATGTAATCCTGCTCTTCGACGGGTAGTTTCGGATCGACGGGCGGCAGAGCGAAACTGTTGCGCCGATGAATCGAAAATTCGGGATGCCATCCGTCGGGAATCGACAGGTGCAAGCTGCCGTTCATGCTCGCGGTCATTCCGCTTGTGCCGCTCGCTTCGCGGGTGATGCGCGGCGTGTTGAGCCAAATATCGCTGCCTTGCTTTAGCCGCCGCGACAGATTAAGCTCGTAGCCGACCAAGATCGCGCAACGTTTGAACTCTTTGGTGAGATAGACGATCTCGTTGAAAAGGTTAATCGAGTTGCCGTCGTTGGGGTGCGGTTTGCCCGCCCAGATAATTTGTACGGGTTTTTCCTCGCGGGTAACCAGATACCTGAAGCGCTCGATATTATGCGCGATCAACCTAGCGCGTTTATACTCCACGAAGCGCCGCGCCCATACGATCGTAAGCGCGTTTGGATCAAACAGCTTGCCCGTCTGATCCGCCACCTCGTCAAACAGCAGTCTTTTGAGGTGCTTTTTGCGGGCTACGATTTGGTAATCCTCGCCCTCTTCGTACGATCGTATCAATACTTTATCCGCCCAGAAACGGCGGTTTTGCGCGTTTGTGATTGGGATTATGGGGCTGTCCTCTCGAATGTACTCTTTCCACATGTCGTTTGAGACGTCCGCGTGGATTTTAGAAACCGCGTTGGTCATTTTCGCCATATGTAGCGCGCCGACGGTAAGGCTGAAGCGTTTTTTGGGCTGATCGGTGATCCGTTGCGCCTCCTCTTTGCCTACTTCGTAGAAAAATCCCATACGATCTAACAGATCGGCGTCGTGTTCCTCGTTGCCCGCTTTTTCGGGCGTGTGCGTGGTAAAGACGACGCGCTTTTTCACCTCGTTAATATCGCGGTTGAATTTTTCGTACAGATAAAAGGTCATCGGCAGAGCGTGCCCTTCGTTCATGTGATAGATATGCGGAATCTCTCCCGCCGCCTCCAGAATCTTCGCGCCTCCCACGCCAAGCACGATCTCCTGCGCGATTCGCGTCTCCTCGCCCGCGTCGTAGAGCTTGTGCGTGATCGTTCGAGTGAGAAAGTCGTTTTCGGGAATATCGGTGGTGAGCAAAAAGATTGGCGCGGAGTTAAACACTTCGGCTTTAAGCAGATAGGCTTTGACGAGGATTGGAGCTTTATTGATCGTAATCTGCGCCACTATGCCCGTATCTTCCAAAAACGAGTAATGCTTGCGCCTGAAATGCACCTCCATGCTACGATCTTCGCGCCGTTGCTGATCGTAATACCCGTAGCTCCACAAAATCCCGACTCCAACCACGTTTTGCTTGAGGTCGTAAACGCTTCGCATATGGCTGCCTGCAAGAAAGCCTAGCCCGCCCGAATATATCTTCAAAGCCTGATGAATCGCAAACTCCATTGAGAAGTAGGCGACTTTTGTTTTGTATTTTTCGTCGACTGCGTATGGAAATAACATCTATTTTTACCTTAGCGTTTTATTTGCCGATTTTTCTTGCGAGATCGGCTTCTATATTGTCGAGATCGCGAGCGATCGCGCCAAGCGCGTCGCCAAGTCTGGCGGTTTCGAACAACACGTAACCATGCCTAGCGCCCGCCGTTTTGCTTGTTTTGACAAAGCTCTTGAGTCCGTTCTCGCTAAAGCCTTGCTCCAAAAAATGCCCTACTCCGTCTTCCGCAATCGACAATTTTGTCGTCTTGCTTCCGTCCTTTTTCACGGCGTATTCCACAACGACGGCGCGATGAGCGCCCGCGTCAAGAAACGATTCCACCGCTTCCAGTACGAGCGCTTTGACTTTGGGATCGAGGTTGTGCGACATGCTACGCTCCTTATTAGAATTGATTAGAAAAGATTATAGCCCATAAATGGCTTGAGCGAGACAAAATCGCGCGTTTTTTCGTTTTTTTTGTCCGCAAATTGTCGCGCAAATCTTTTTTGCGATCAACTTCGCAATCCTTTCGCTTCCGCGCGGTTTTCGCGCAAACGGCTTAAACAGCCGCTTCAAGTGTAGTCTGTTTCAAAGCGGCGGAATATGGCTTGTATCAAACCAACCGTCTTGGCGCGTTTGTCGGCGGGCGCGGCGCTAAGAAACTTGATCGTTCGCCTCGCGCAAGATTTGCCGTTTGGACTAAAATAATTCAAAATCTTCGCCGCGCTTGCTCAAAAAATATCGGCGCTGACGATATATAGCGATCGCAATTTAAGGAAAACAATGCATACGCAAGGCTTCAAACTTTTAATCGACAGACCTTTTTTTCGCAAACGATTCGCGGAGGCGCTAATGGCTTCGGCGCGGCTAAAAACGCCCGTTACTCTATTTTACGACATAAACGACGGCGGTTTTGATTATTCCAACGCGCCGCAAGTTAGCCGCGATCTGTTGCCAATCGTGGAGATCGACGCGAATAAAACGAGCCACGATCTGCCGCTTGATAACCCAAAAGAGCTGGAAAACATACTTAAATCCTCCGAAGAAAAAATTATCGAGCGAATGCTCCCCGAACTAATCGAGCGACTCGCTCCGATAATGGCGGCGAAACAACGCGACTAAATAACGCAAAACCGCCCACGGCTTATATCATTTAACGGCAGAAAATTTACGCCTTTTGCGTCGATTGCTAACGCGGCGCGATAAAAATCGATCGCCGTTTTGATCGCATACCAAAATCGGAACATAGTTAGAAAACTCGACGTTAAACTTTTGTAGCAATCCTAAACAATTTTCGCGGATATAATAAATCCCGCCCATATGGTTTCTTGTCTCAAAGTCGTACGGCGGATCTTTTGAAATCAAAACCAAACCGTTGGACAACGTAATATCAACGTCGGGTTTAAGCGCGTCCTCATATCAAGAAAAATATCCGCATTTAACTTCGGCGGCTTCTTTACGATCGCTTTTACGATCGTAAAGAGCGGCGCTCAAAAGCCCCGTCGAACAGCCGCGCTCTTTTTTCCGCGAAAGAACAAAGTATTCCATTGCGCCGTTTTTTACGTTGGCGTTATAGTTTTTTCGCTTTGGCGCCGATGATAAATCGCAGAGCGTTCAAGCGGATAAAACCAGCCGCGTCTTTTTGGTTATAAACTTCGTCTTTTTCAAAGGTCGAGTACGCGGCGTTAAACAGCGATCGCGGCGCCGCGCGCCCAAGCGTTATCACGTTGCCTTTGTAGAGTTTGAGCCTAACGACGCCCGTAACGTTTTCCTGCGTCGCGTCGATCGCCGCCTGCAACATTTTGCGCTCGTTTGACCACCAATAACCGTTGTAGATTAGCTCCGCGTAACGCGGCATCAACTCGTCTTTTAGGTGCGCTTCGCCGCGATCGAGAGTAATCGATTCGATCGCCCTATGCGCTTTGAGCAAAATCGTTCCGCCCGGCGTTTCGTAGCACCCGCGCGATTTCATGCCCACATATCGGTTTTCCACAATATCCAACCGCCCGATTCCGTGCCTGCCGCCAAGCTCGTTTAGCTTCGCAAGCAATGCGGCGGGCGAAAGCGCTTCGCCGTTTATGGCGATCGCGTCGCCCTTTTCAAAGCCGATATTCACGATTTCGGGCGTATTCGGCGCTTGTTCGGGCGAGACGCTAAGCCGCCACATATCCTCGTCGGGCGGGTTATACGGATTTTCCAGCCCTTTGCCCTCGTAAGAGATATGCAAAAGGTTCGCGTCCATGCTGTACGGGCTGTCTTCGGTATTTTTTTTCTCGATCGGAATGTCGTGCTTACGCGCAAAATCCAGCAATGCGGCGCGGGAGTTCAGATCCCATTCGCGCCAAGGAGCGATAATCGTAATGTCGGGATCAAAGCTCAAATACCCAAGCTCAAAGCGCACCTGATCGTTGCCTTTGCCCGTCGCGCCGTGGCTCACCGCGTCCGCGCCCGTTTTGGCGGCGATCTCCATCTGCTTTTTGGCGATGAGCGGACGGGCGATCGACGTGCCAAGCAGATATTCGCCCTCGTAGATCGCGTTTGCGCGAAACATCGGGAAAACAAAATCGCGCGCAAACTCCTCGCGCAGATCCTCAATGTAAATGTTTTCGGGTTTAACGCCGAGTTTCAGCGCCTTTTGTCGCGCGGGCTCAAGCTCTTCGCCCTGTCCCAAATCGGCGGTGAAGGTTACCACCTCGCAACCGTATTGCGTCTGAAGCCACTTTAGAATAACGGAAGTGTCAAGCCCGCCCGAATAGGCGAGCGCGACTTTTTTGATAGATTTGCTCATTGTTTAGCCTTGCGTAATATGGCGCGGATTATACGCAAAA
>JAISMA010000017.1 GCA_031276985.1 Helicobacteraceae bacterium
AAACCAAAGTTCGAAACGAAGTCTGCCATGTATTATGAAATGGACTCTGGGACAGTATGGAATAACCAATATAAACAATATATGGGACTGGCATATAGCATTAAATTTGAGTTCCAAAATAATATAGTCTCTTCTTATAATATGTACAAAAATGCCGAGTACTAAAGTAAACAGAAATGGTCAATGCTAACACATTTATTAGAGACAAATATAGCTTCAGAATCCTTGGATATAAGAGAAGAAGGCTAAAAACTGCTTCTATAGGTTGCATAATACTTGCTAGGTTTATTAAGGTTGTCAAGTGAAGAAACATTTATTTCTTTTAATATATTCGTTCTTCTTAACGGTTTTTGCTTTTGGCGATGACGAACAAATAAAACGTTTTGTCGCCAACGAGGAAAACCTCACGGGCGTTGCGCTTTGGGAAGATAATGCGGCAATTGAAAAAAGATTTGGCGTTAAATTCAAACGCTATTGCGATCCAATTAAAGACGGCGATTGCGATCATCATCCGTTAACCGCGTGCATTGAAACCGACGGATACTATATTGTTTTTATAAGTTATTTACAATCCAATTTTGAAACGGTGGATGGAATTAGATTTCAGAGAAGCAGACCGAAAAAAGAATGTGTAAAAAGCAGTATTAGAGAAATCAAAACAACAATGATAGGTAAACCTAGAACAGAAATTTTTAATATCTTTGGCAAAGCGTCGTATGAGGGCATATATGAGAACGGGTATCTATATGATACTAAAAGCGTAATTGAATGGAGCAAGCGATATAAGATAGATATCATAAAATGGGAAAGCGTTGATCTGGAGATAAAAAATGATCGCGTTGTCGCCTATGGAATATTTAAGGGCGGAGAGCCTAGTCCAGACTCATATATAAAAAAGGATAAATAGTGTTTGCAAGAATAATTTTAATCGTTGTCGCGGTTTTTAATATGCGCGTTTTTGCGATCGAAACCAATCCAAACGATTATGGAAAACGGTTAGAGTATTTCAATAAAGCTATAGGCTACTTCGCAAAGAAACAAGATTCAGGCAATAAAGGATCGTGATGATCAGAACAATAATCGCTTTGCTTTTGCTTTCTACTTTAGCATTCTCGATCGAACGACTAAAAAAAGAATGCGAGAATAAAAACGGCGAAAGCTGTTGCAAATTAGCCGATCTTTACTCAAGCGGCGCAAACGGTCCCAAAAAAGATATACAAAAAGCTAAAGAGCTATACGAGCAAGCCTGCGATTATAAATACGGAGAGGCTTGCGATATGCTTGCCGCTTCTTATGAGAGTATTGATGTTAATCTTTCGCTTGTACATTACGATAAAGGCTGCGAGTATGGATATGGCTCTTCTTGCGACAAGATAGGAGATATGTACGCTAATGGCGTAGGAAGATATAGCGGTAAAGCGGCAGAAATTAATATTGCAAAAGCAATGGAATATTATGTAAAAGCCTGCGGTGTCGACGTTTTTTATTGCAATTATGCGGGCGAAATTCACGAAAACGGATATAAAGGCGTTCCCAAAAACCCAACCAAAGCGGTCGAATACTATAAGAAATATTGCGATAGCAAATTTGAAGATCTAGAAACCTGCCAAAAGGTAGGTCAGGCTTACGCTTCAGGAGACGGAGTTCCTAAAGACTACAAGATCGCGCTTAAATATTACGATAAAGCCTGCGAACACGACGATCGCGGCTCAGTCTGTTCGCGTAGAGACGAAATAAAAGCCTTTATAGATTACGGTGGCGACGATAATTTAAGCAAAGCCTATCTGAAATCCTGCGAAATGAATACGGCGGCAAGTTGCTATATGGCTACGTATTTATATATGAACGGAAGCGACGGCTTTCCGCGCGATCACGGCAAGGCGATCGAATATTTTCAAAAGGCTTGTAAGCTAGGACATCAATTCGCTTGCAGAATGGGTAAATATTATATGAAAGAATGGAAAATTCAAGAAACCAACTTGAGCATAAATCGTCCGTAATAACACAAAACGTCAAAAATAAACGAAGATTATGAAGGCGCGTTTGTTTTGAAACATAAAAGACAAGATGACGCTTGTTTTAACATAAATAACGAGATCGATCGCAACTTTAACGTCTATTTAGATTCCCGCCTTTGCGAAAATGACAAAACAAAAGGCGCGGGGAGGACGCAAGCGCTAGAATTTATAAGGCGAAAATGGCGAGAAAAAGGCGAAAGATGTTGGCGTAAGTTTTGGAGACAAATTATTGATTGTTCAGTTCGCCCCAGTTTAATTTGGCGCGGATCGCGTTGAAAAAGTTGCGCTCCGGGCGGCGAATCATCTTCACAAACGAATCGCTCATTAAAATCGACAGCCGATCGCGCAAACTTATGCGCGCAATATCCTGCCCGTCGATAATCATCACGCCCTCTTTTTCCCTTATGCGTAGCTCCACGTCGAAGTTTGTGGGCAAAACCAGCGATCGTTGATTGAGCGAATGCGGGCAGATCGGCGTAAAGATGAAGTTTTTGGCGTACGGATAAACGATCGGTCCGCCCGCCGAAAGATTATATCCCGTCGCTCCCGTCGGCGTGGCTACGATCAGCGCGTCGCCGTAATAGGTGTTTGCCAGCGTTCCGTCGACGAACAGATCGATGTGAATCATACGCATTTTTTGATGACGGATTACCAGATCGTTAATCGCGTGCAACACCTGTTTTTTGCCGCCAATCTCCGCGTTGATCTGAATAATCATTCGCTTTTCAATCTCGTAATCGTGCTTCAAAATCCTTTCGATAGCCGTTTTAATTTCGCTTGATTGCACGTCGGTCAAAAACCCAAGCGTTCCCATATTTACGCCCAAAATCGGCTTTTCGTATTTGAAACTTTTACGCGCCAGCGCGATTAGCGTGCCGTCGCCGCCTATGCTTATGAGAAAATCGGAGCGGCTGTAAAGCGTGTAATCGTCCACGCCGTTTAATCCGATCATATTCGCGCACTCTTCGCCAATCAGCGTTTCCACGCCCAGAGAGTCCAAAAAGAGCCGAAGCTCCATAAAATAATCCCTAAGTTGCGGCGATTCGGGGCGCAGACGCGCTCCCACTGTTTTGATTTTGCCGATTCGTTCGTTTATGCTCAACATTTGAGGGATTTTACCCGACGGATCGTTAAACCGCGACTATGCCGCGCCGCCGCCAATACGCGAATTATCGTTTGCTTTGATTTGCGATAAACTCAAAGCCGCGAAATTTCGCGTCAATAGCGCCAAAAAACCAAAAATAACGCAAAGCGCCGAAAAGCTCGCAAAACCCGCGCCGCCCCCCGTCGTTCGCCGAAGCGGCGCTTTGCGACGCTCGGGCGTAGTCGCAGAATCTAGTATTTAGGACATTCGTAACTCAAACGCCAATTGTGAAGGCTTTGGCTTTTGTTTTTGGATTCTGCGACTACGCGCAGAATGACAGAAAAGGGCGCGCATTGGCGGGAGGACGCTTCGCGGGAATGACGCAAGGCGGATGCGTCGGATTAACGCAATGAGATCGACTTAATGCTGGATACTAGCGGGCGCGGGGAAGGGGGAGAAGCAGCGATATGGCGGTTATACTAGCGCTCCTTCGTATTCAAGGTCTACTTTGTCCAAGCAAGATCGATCGCGCTTGATTCAAAATACTAGCGATCCTTCGTATTCAAGGTCGACTTTGCAGGCGGTTTTTGTGGCGTAAATTCCAAGACCCATAAAAGAAGCCTCTAAAGCCGCTTTTAGCTCTTTTAGGATTTCGGATTTATGTTGTTGTGCGTTTTTGGGGATTTCAATCTTCGATAGCTTTAAATGACCATCATAACTCCTGCCTTCGTCTGAAAGCCATATTTTAACGGGCATTGTTTCTGCCGACACATAAATCCCTTTCCAGTAGAAGTCCCATTCTGTAAACATCTCGCCGCCATCCTCTCTACTCGTCCATATTTGATATGCCTTAAACCAGATATTTCTCTCTCTGTCTATCGCCCAGTGGCGGTTTGCCCCCCCGCCATAACGACGTCTAGCGGCTACTATACGCTCACACTCTTTCCAATCTTTGTCTGACATCTCTTCGTTGACGTACGCCATTGTTTTCTCCTTGTCGCCATTGTAACTAAACGCGCAAAATAAAGTCCGCGAAAGGTTTTATAGCCCAAGCGCGATAAACGCTTCGGCTTGCTTTTGCGGATTGTTTGAGCGCCACAGATCGCTTACGACAGCTATCATATCGACGCCCTGCCCTATTAACAACGCCGCGTTTTGCGCGTTAATG
>JAISMA010000053.1 GCA_031276985.1 Helicobacteraceae bacterium
AAGTTAATCTCCGAATCGTCGGCGGCTTTGCCAAGCGCCAGCACGTTATACACCAGCACTTGGCTGTTTTCCGTGATTCCAAGCGTTTGCTGAACGTCGCCGCTAAGATCGAAGCTGTACTCGCGCAGATGATACGGATTGATTAGCGTCCATACAAAACCGCTTTCGCCCGTGTCGGCAATGGTCGCAAAAAGCTCGTCGCTTTCGTTGAACTCCACCTCTTTAACCTGCTCAAAGCCGAGAACCGGCGATTTCAAAGTAAATTTCATTTTTCGCTCCTTTTTTGTTTTGCTACTGCAAGAGCCTCAACGCCGCTTGCTGTATCGCGTTGGCTTGACTAAGCGCGTAACTGCCCGATTGCGTGAGAATGCTCTGCTTGCTGAAATTGGAGCTTTCCGCGCCAAAATCCACGTCGCGTATGCCCGATTCCGCCGCCTTCACATTCACCTGCGTAACGCTGATGTTGTTTAGCGTTACCTCAAGCTGCAATTGCGCCGCGCCAATATCCGATCGAATGCGATCCAAAAGCGCGATCGCGCTCTCGGCAATGTCCATAACGATCATAGCGCCTTCTCGCGTCGTTACGCCCGCGCCAAAGTTGAAATCCGCCGCGTTATATTGCGTCAAGTTCGCAAATCCGCCGCCCGCGTTAATGTCGTCTTTGTTGAATATGCCGCGCACCATGCGCAGGTTGTAGTTGGCTTGATAGGCGTTCAGGTTACCGTTGATCGCGCTAAGGGTGTCGGTAACGACAATATCGTTCGCCCGTTTATCGGTGAGCAACAGGCGACCGAAGTTTTTATGATCGTCGTCCAGTCCCGTAACGGCGGTATGCGTTCCGCCAAGCTCGATTCCGCGCCCGTCCGTCGAAGTCAGATTAAGCCTTCCGGCGTAGTCCACGCTTGCCGTTACGCCCGTTTCGGTGGTGTATTTGTTGATTGCGTTTCTCAAATTGCCGTCGCGATCGGCTTGATCGACAATCACGTCGCCGATAACGATTCCGTTGATCGTCAGCCCTTTCACGTCGCCCGCCTGAATTTCGTTCGATCCCGTCGATTGCGTAACGTAAGTGGCGCGGATGCCCGAAAGAATATCGGAGTTTTTGTTGATCGTCTCGGCAAGCACGCCCACGCCCGTTTTTGCGCCCGAAGAGATAACCACGCTTTCAAGTTTGATCGTTTTTTCGCCGACCTTAAATTCCAACGCCACGACGCCCGAAGCGGAGATATTGTTTGAAGCCTCGCGCCGCACGGAGCCGATTTTATCGGAGCTTGTCGCGCCGATGGAAACGCCGATCGTCTCGTTTGAGTACGCGCCGACCTCGAAGGCTTTGTTCGTGTAACTGCCCGCAAGCATTTTCAGCCCGTTATATGAGGTCTGAAAAGCGATATTATCAAGCTGTTCAATCAGCCTAATAACATCCCTTTGAATCGCCGCCCGCGACTCGTAATTTTGCGTGTCCTGCGCGGCTTGCGCGGCTTTGGCTTTGATGGTATCAAGCACTTTGATCTGCTCGTCCATAGCTTTGTCGGCTACGCCAATCATGCCGATCGCGTCATTGGCGTTTCGCATGGATTGCGCCAAAGCGTTTGCCTGCGATCGCAGACTATCGGCGATTGCCATGCCCGACGAATCGTCGGAGGCTTTGTTGATCCTTAAGCCCGACGAGAGCTTTTCAAGCGACTTCGTTACCTCGCGGTTGGTTACGGCGAGATTAACGTTGGAGTTCATCGCTTTGATATTGGTGTTGATGATGAAGCTCACGCTATCGTCCTTTTTTGATATAGTTTCGTAAATGAAAGCATTTGGCGTTCCAAAATGAAAACACACTTAAAAGCCTTAAGCGCGTTATGCGCCGTTTTGCTATGCGGGTGCGCCGCGATCAAACCGAGTTTCGACGCGCAAACGCCGCTCATAGCCGAGCCGTTTAACGAGACGAAAAATCAAAGCGCCGTGTATCGCCCCGTATCATGGAAGGCGTTAAGCGGCTGGAAAAAAGACGATCACGGCGAGGCGCTAACCGCGTTCGTTAAGAGTTGCGATCGCCTCGCGGCTTCGCCTCTTTGGACGAAAGTTTGCGCCGAAGCCAAAGAGACAAGCGCCGACGATCGCGTAAGCGCGCGCCTGTTTTTTGAAACGCATTTTCAGCCTTACGAGGTGATAGCCGACGGCACAAACAAAGAAGGCTTGATTACGGGCTATTATCTGCCGCTATTAAACGGCGATCGGCAAAAAAGCAAGCGATTTGCCTATCCGATCTATAAAAAACCCGCCGATCTCGTCGTCGTGGATTTGCGATCGTTTGGCATAAACGCCCGCAAAGAGGCGCGCGGGCGGCTTTCAAGCGACGGCAGAATAACGCCGTATTACGATCGCGCCGCGATCGACTCAAACGCTTCGCTGCTGGCTGGAAACGAGTTGCTTTGGGTGGATGATCCTATCGGGCTGTTTTTCATGCACATACAGGGATCGGGGTTAATTCGCCTTCCAAACGGCGAAACGCGCCTAGTCGGTTACGCGGAACAAAACGGAAGGAGCTATTATCCGATCGGATCGCACCTTGTCCAAATCGGCGCGATCAGGCGCGACGCGCTGTCGATGCAAAGCATTCGCGCTTGGCTCAAAGCCAATCCGCAAAAGATGCGCGAAACGTTGAACAAAAATCCAAGCTACATATTTTTTGAGGAGCGCGACGCAAATATGGGCGCGTTTGGAGCGCTTGGAGCGCCGCTGTCGCCGAAGCGATCGATCGCCGTCGATCCGTCGTTTATTCCGCTTGGCGCGCCCGTGTTTATTAGCGCGATCGATCAATCGAACGACATAAGCCGTTTGTGCGTCGCGCAGGATACGGGCGGCGCGATCAAGGGCGCGGCGCGTGCCGATTTTTTCTGGGGCGAAGGGTTTGAAGCCGAAGAGCGCGCGGGCAAAATGCGTATGCAAAGCGCGATGTGGATTTTGTTGCCAAAATAACGCGAGAACGCGGCGATAGAGACGAAATGAAAAAGTTAATCGCGTCGATAATTTTAGTATTAACCGCGCAACCTGCTTACGCCTTGTGCAATCCGTTTTTTATATCTCAAAGAGAGATTACAAACGAGGAATTAAAGCGATCGCGAAACCAATTAAAAGCGTTTGGATTTGCGTATTGTATGGAGTATAAAGCGACAAATATATACAAAGGCAAAGAACGCGAACCCATATCCAACGATATTGGCAAAAATGTACAACAAACAAAAACGTTTTATCATTGGATGAACAGAGGGGTTCACGTTATATACCAAAACGAAGATACTTTTGAAATTATTCGCGATCCGTATGAGGAAACAATAAAATATATTGAAAGCGTTTATGACTCTTACCAAAAAAGTCATGTTCCGATGACGTCGGGCTGTTTGGATATATACGGCTCAAAAGCGTTTGACGATTTTATCGCGCAACAAGATTGGCTGATATGCTATCGCAATTTTTGGCGCTAACCGTCGCCGTGATCGCAAAGCGCCAATGTATCAAGCGGCGAATGAATAGAGCGAGAACAAAGCGAAACGCAAGGGAAGCGATTGCGAGTCGATTGTCGGTCGTAAGCGCTTGTCGTCGCTATGCGATATTTGGATTACCGCATTCCTTCGCTCCTTGCGCTCCTGCGAAAGCGGGCGCTTCGCGGGTATGACAAGATGGGAAGCGGAAATAACAGGATAGGCGAAAAGACGAGATAGCGCGGAATGCGGGAGGGTTGGTTGCGGAGATGGGGCGTGAAGAGGCGGCGATTGTGCGAATTTGCGCGTTTTGGTTTGATTTGTTTAAGAAATAATTCACAATTTATGCGAAAGGGCGGTATAATGCGCCGATAATTTGCATCCAAAGTCAAGAAAGGGTTAGGTTATGACGACGCGAATAAAAGTTTCGCAGAGCGTTTTTTCTGAAGCCGAAGGCTTCGTTTCTCTCTCTCTCTCTCTCTCTCGGTAGTCCGTTAGTTTTTTGTTTTCTCGCAACTCGCGATCCTAATTTAACGCAACCAATCACACACGGGAGGACAACATGAAAAGGTTGTTTAACATAAGGTTTGGAGTAGTCGCAAAGGCGTTAATCGCTCTTTGCTTTACAGCGCTTTTGCCGTTATTCGCGGCGGATAAAGCCGCAAAGGAAGCGTTTGATCGCGGTTTAACCGCAACGGCTCAAGGTAATATGCAGGAAGCGATCAAGCAATTTACGCAAGCAATCAAGATCGATCCGAAATACGCGAAGGCTTATTACAATCGCGGCGTCGTTTACGAAAAGATAGGCGATTACAAGCAAGCAATCTCTGATTATAATCAAGCGATCAAGGTCGATCCGAACTTTGCATGGGCTTACAACAATCGCGCAAGCGCTTACATCAGTTTGAACGATTATAAAAACGCGACAAAAGACGCGCGAAAAGCATGCGAATTAGGCGATTGCAAAGCATTATATTATTTGGCGCAAAACAAACTATTGCGCGATTAATAAAAAAGAGGGCAAGATGAAAACGTTGTATAAGTTTGGAGTAGTCGCAAAGGCGCTAATCGCTCTTTGCTTAACGGCGCTTTTGCCGTTATTCGCGGCGGATAAAGCCGCAGAGGAGGCGCTTAATCGCGGCGTAGCGGCGGTGCGCCAAGGCAATATGCAAGAAGGCGTGAAAGAATTAACGCAAGCGATTAAGATCGATCCGAATTATGCATTAGCTTACTACAATCGCGGAGTTGCTTACTACGGTTTAGGCGATACAAGTAAAGCGATTGCGGATTGGACGCAAGCGATTAAGATCGATCCGAATTATGCATTAGCTTACTACAATCGCGGAATTGTGTACGCCAATTTAGGCGATCACAAACAAGCGATTGCGGATTATACGCAAGCGATCAAGATCGATCCGAAATACGCGGATGCTTACGTTAGTCGCGGAGTCGCTTACCATAGTTTAAGCGATTATAAGAAAGCGATCTCGGATTATGATCAGGCGATTAAGATCGATCCGAATTATGCATTAGCTTACTACAATCGCGGAATTGTGTACGCCAATTTGGGCGATTATAAAAAGGCAATCGAAGACTACGATCAGATGATTAAGATCGATCCTAATTATGCATTAGCTTACTACAATCGCGGACTTGCTTACCATAATTTAAGCGATTATAAAAAGGCGATTGTGGATTATGGCCAAGCGATTAAGATCGATTCAAGGCTTGCTGTGGCTTATAGCGATCGCGGAATTGCTTACGACGATTTAGG
>JAISMA010000091.1 GCA_031276985.1 Helicobacteraceae bacterium
AAGAAAGGCTTTCCAAAAGATAAGATCGTAGTTATCGAAAACGGAATAGACCTAGATCGCTTCAAATACGATCCCGAAGGCGCAAAACGCTTTCGATCCGAATTTGGCGTAAAGACAAACGAACGCATAGTGTTATTAGCCGCAAGATTAGACGTTATGAAAGATCATGAAAACTTTCTTAGAGCCTGCGCCATATTAAATCAAAAACATAACGATCTGAAGTTTGTATGCGTAGGAGGAGGCGATCAAAACTATCTAAACAAGTTGATAGATTTAGCCAAAGAGCTTAATATAAGCGATAAAACGATCTTTACGGGCTCAAGAGACGATATGGCGGCGGCATACTCATCATCATCGTCGTCGTCGTCGTCATCGTCATTCGGCGAAGGTTTTAGCAACTCCGTAGCGGAATCTATGGCTTGCGGAACGATCTGCGCCGTTACAGACGTAGGAGACAGCGCCAAGATCGCAAACGATCCAGACCTCGTCGCTCCTCCAAAAGATCCAAAGGCGTTAGCAAAAGCCATAGACGCCGCTTTAACCAAAAGCCAAAACGAGCTAAACCTTAGAGACGAACTACGCAAAAGCATAGCCGATCGCTTTTCGCTTGAGAAGATGACCGAAAGGACGCTAACGGAGATTGGGAAAACTACGATTGCTTTTATCATTACGGGGCTTAATCTTGGCGGCGCGGAAACGACGCTTTTTAAGTTGTTAGAAAGAATAGATCGCGAGCGTTTTCGCCCTTATATTATTTCGCTAAACAAAGGCGGCGATCTAAAGCCGAAATTTGAAACGTTAGGCTTTCCGATTCGCCAATTTAACCTAAAGAATCCGTTTAATTTTTTCGCTTTAAGCGCGTATCTGCGGCGCGTTAAGCCCGATCTCGCCCATACGTGGATGTATCATGCCGATCTAATCGGCGGCTTGGCGGCTTATTTTGGCGGCGCAAAAAAGATCGCGTGGTGCATTCGCAACTCCAATCTCGACAAAGATAAAACAAAACTTTCAACCCGCTTAGTCGTAAAGATATGCGCTTTGCTTTCAAAACGGCTGCCGAAAGCGATTGTATCCTGTTCGCAAACGGCGGCTAAAATCCATGAAAATTTGGGCTACGATCGCGCAAAAACGCGCGTTATTCCAAACGGCTTCGATCTGGACGCTTTTAAGATCGATCCAATTTTAAGAGCGCAAATTAGAAAAGAGCTAAAAATCGGCGCGCAAACGCCGCTAATCGGTTTAATCGCAAGATATGATCCGCAAAAAAACCATTTAGGATTTATCGAAGCGGCGGGCATAATCGCAAAAACGCTACCCGATGCGCGTTTCGCGCTTGTCGGCAAAGGGATCGACGAGAGAAACGAAACGCTTCTTGAAGCGATCGCGGCGCGTAATTTACGCGATAAGGTTTCGTTGCTCGGCGCGCGCGGCGACATTGCGGCGATCTGCGCGGCTTTGGATATTTTAGTGTCGGCTTCCGCTTACGGCGAAGCCTTTCCAAACGTGCTGGGCGAAGCGATGGCGTGCGGCGCGATCTGCGCGGCGACAAACGCGGGGGATAGCGCGTATATCGTCGGCGATACGGGCAAAATCGTCGAAATCGGCGATATGCAAGCGTTAGCCGAAGCGGTTTTGGAGCTGCTATCTTTAACCAAAAAAGATCGTCGCGCTTTGGGCGAAAAAGCCAGAGCGCGCATAGCCGAAAATTTTGAAATAGGCAATATGGTAAAACGTTACGAGCGTTTTTACGAGGAACTTTTATGTGCGGCATAGTCGGTTACGCAAGCAAGACGGTTAGCGAAGCAATCGCGCTCAAGATGAGCGAGGCGATCAGGCATAGAGGTCCCGACGATGGCGGCGCGTGGATCGATCAGGCGGGCGGCGTAGTTTTGGCGCACCGCCGATTAGCCGTCGTCGACCTAACCGACGCGGGCAAACAGCCTATGAGCAGCGCGGATAGCCGCTACGTTATCGTTTATAACGGCGAGATATACAACCATTTAGACCTTCGCGCTTCGCTGCCGATCAATTGGCGCGGACACAGCGACACGGAAACGCTTATCGAGGCGATCGCCGCTTGGGGCGTCGAGGCGGCGCTGAAAAAATGCGTTGGAATGTTCGCCTTCGCGTTGTGGGATCGCGCCGAAAAAACCTTGACGCTGGCGCGCGATCGCTTTGGCGAAAAACCGCTTTATTACGGATTTGCGGGCGAAAGTTTCGCGTTCGCCTCGGAGCTAAAGGCGCTAAAGGCGCACCCTGATTTCGACGACGCAATCGACCGCGACGCGCTTGCCGCGTTCGTTCGACGCGGTTATATCAACGCGCCGCGCTCAATATATAAACACGTCAAAAAACTGCCGCCCGCCACTTTTTTGACCTTCAAAGACGGCGAGACAAATTGCAAAGAGTACTGGAGCGTTTTGGACGCGGCAATAAAAGCGCCGAGAGAGGATATAGGCGACGGCGAGGCGATCGACAGTCTGGATTTTCTGCTTCGCAGATCGGTTAAATCGCAAATGATCGCGGACGTGCCTTTGGGCGCGTTTCTTAGCGGCGGCATCGACAGCTCCACGATCGCGGCGCTAATGCAGGCGCAAAGTTCGCGCCCCGTCAAAACTTTCACGATTGGCTTTGAAGCCGAAGAGTATAACGAAGCGCCGCGCGCGCTTTCCGTAGCCAATCATCTGGCAACCGACCACACGGAGCTTTATTTAAGCGGCGCGGACGCGATCGCCGTCGTGCCGAAACTGCCGGAATTATACGACGAGCCGTTTGGAGACAGTTCGCAAATACCGACCTATCTCATTTCGCAAATGACGCGGCGAAGCGTTACGGTCGCTTTGAGCGGCGACGGCGGCGACGAGCTTTTTCTTGGTTACGATCGCTACTTTTTGGCGGAGCGCATACTCAAACGAATCGGATGGATCCCTTCGCTTTTGCGTTACGCTTTGGCAAAGCCGTTTGCGCTTTTGGAGCGTCGCGGCAAAATCGGCGATCGCTTGGCGAAGCTCTCGGAGATAGCGGCGTTCAAAGACGAAGAAGAGCTTTATCTGCGGCTGGTTAGCGCTTTTAAGCGCCCCAGCGAGATTGTTTTGGGCGCAAACGAGCCGCCGCCGATTAGCGCGAAAGCTATCGGCGATCTAAACCGCAAGGTTCGTTATCTCGATCAGGTCGATTATCTAAGCGGCGATATTCTCGTCAAGGTCGATCGCGCCGCGATGGGCGTTAGTCTGGAAACCCGCGCTCCCATGCTAGATCACCGTCTGGCGGAGTTTGCGTGGAGTCTGCCGCGTAGGGTTTTGGCGCGAGAGGGCAAAAGCAAATGGCTGTTGCGGCAGGTTTTGTACCGCTACGTTCCGCAAAAGCTGGTCGATCGCCCCAAAATGGGCTTTGGCGCGCCGATTGATCGGTGGCTTAGAGGCGAGCTTAAAGATTGGGCGGACGATATGTTAAACGTCAATCGATTGAGACGCGAAGGCTTTCTAAATCCGCAACCAATCGCGCAAAAGTGGCAGGAACACCGCTCCGACCAATACTCGCGGCATCATTTTTTGTGGACAATTTTAATGTTTCAAGCGTGGCTTGAGCATAATAGGATATAAATGTTTAAGACAGGCATAACTACAATAGAAGATTTACGAGATAAAAGTAAATGGAACACTTGGCTATTAAAACGATCAAGAAATGTCGCTATAACGCTTTATAACGAAACGCTAAATTCGCCTGAACTTTCCGAAAAAGTATTAAGAGAGTTTACGGACGATAGAGGCGTTTATAAACGCACGGCGGCAGACAGATTCGCGGCATTTGATATCGAAGCGTTAAAAATCATCGAATTAAATTTCGCGCAAAACGAGCAATTAGCCGTATCAGACGTTGCTGTAAGCGACGGGAGAACCGCTTTGGATTTCTTCCAAAAACTTGATAAAATCCGCAAAATAAGAGTATATGACGCGAGCGATTACCTATGCGTCGTTAACGCCTATGAAAAAGACGGCGTAACGGCTGTTGCGGGCAATAACAAAATTATTCAGATCGTATGGAAAAAATGCGTATTAAGTAAAAAAAGAAAAACGAGTTTTATAGTATTTGCGCTAAATGTCGTTAATTATATGCTGTACTATTTCCTAACGCCGAAGGCAAAAAGAGCGATTGAGGAGGGCAAAAAAACCGAAATTAAACTATTTTGTCCCAGCGCGCTTCTAAAATCCAAACAGGACGATCGTTTCTCGCTTTTCGAGCATAATATTTTAGAACCTTTCATTTCGCGCTATCATATTATCAGAGCCATGAACATTCTTAATTTTTCTTATTTCAACGTCGCGCAATTTGAAACGATAATCGACAATTTTTACGCTTCGCTTTCCGACGGCGGATTGCTAATTACTGGTAGTAATCAAGACGCGGGTAGCATCGTAAATGGAGCGATATACAAAAAAACAAAAAACGGTTTTGAATTGATATACGAATCGGGCGAAGGATCGGCTACCAAAGGCTTAATAGAAAACTACGCGGCAAAATCCGCAATAACGAAAGGAGATTAAATGGCAAGCGAAGGCGAATCCAGAGAGAGAGAGAGAGAGAGGAAACCAAGAGCGCGGACGACGAGATCGCGCGCGGCGAAAGGTTTGCTTTCGGCGAAAATTGGGCTAAGTTCCTGCAAGGATTAAACGAAGAGCGAATTACCGAAGCGCAAAACGATCTCAAAAATATGCTCGAAATCGATTCGCTAGAAGGCGAGAGCTTTCTGGACGCGGGTTGCGGAAGCGGGATTCATTCGCTTGCGGCGCGGCGATTGGGCGCGAAGGTCGTTAGCTTTGATTACGATCCAAAGAGCGTGGCGTGCGCGGCGGAGCTTAAACGCCGTTATTACGACGGCGATCCCGATTGGACGATCAGCGAAGGCAGCGTTTTGGATCGCGATTATCTCGATAAACTCGGCGAGTTTAGCGTCGTCTATTCGTGGGGCGTTTTGCACCACACGGGCGCTATGTTTGACGCGCTCGCCAACGTCGAAACGCTTGTCGCGCCAAACGGCTGGCTGTTTATCTCGATTTATAACGATCAAGGCGGCGCGTCCCGTCGCTGGCGACTGATCAAAAAAGCCTATAACGCCTCGCCCGCGATCGTTCGCGGGTTAATCGTGGCGCTATGCTATCCGCGCCTTTGGGGACCGACGACAATCAGGGATTTTCTGCGCTTAAAGCCGTTTGAAACGTGGCGCAACTACGCCAAAAGCAGAGGAATGTCGCCTCATAGAGACGTTGTGGATTGGGTGGGCGGTTATCCGTTTGAAGTCGCCAAGCCGGAAGTTATATTCGAATTTTACAAGGCTAGAGGCTACGAGCTTCGCAAATTATTCACCTGCGGCGGCGGTCATGGCTGCAATCAATATGTGTTTGTTCGCCAAAGATCATCCGCCAAAGGCAAAACCGCCGCGCGCTCAAAAAAGGCGGAGGCAAAACCCTAAAAACGCGCGCCGCGCGAAAAACGGCTTGACAAGTCGTTAAAAAAGATCGCTAAAAAATTGCCGCCAGCCTATCGACGTTCATGCGCCGATCTCCCGCGCCGTTTGCTTTTGCCGCGCCAAAGTCCAAAATCCGCGCCGCGTAACGGGCGAAAAGATCGGTTTCTATATTTACGCGGCGATTAACTTTATAGTCGCAAAACAGCGTGTTTTTTAGCGAATGCGAAATGAGCGTCAGCCTAAACGCGCTTTCAAAAACCTCGTTAATCGTCAGGCTTACGCCGTCGATCGCAATCGAGCCTTTGGGCGCGATCAGGCGCATAGCCTCTTTCGGCGCGGCGATGAAAAAATCTTTGGAGCTTCCGCTTGCCCCAATAGCCTCGATAGAGCCTATAAAATCGATATGTCCCTGCGCGATATGCCCGTCAAGGCGATCGCCAAGCGCCATTGCGGGTTCTATGTGCGCTTTGGAGTTTAGATTCTCGACGGCTATCGATTTTTGCGTTTCGTAGGAGAGATTGGCGCTAAAGCCCTCTTTATCTACGGCGACGACGGTTAAGCACGCGCCGTTGACGGCTACGCTATCGCCTATTTTTGGGCGATGCGAGGCTTTAATACGCAGCAGATCGCCGCTTAAAGTCGTTTGCGCGATTTCGCGGATCAAACCTGTGAACACTTGCTTTCCTTTGCCGTTTTATCGTCCGCGCGATTTTAGCGAAAATTACAACTCGCGCCGCTTAATCAAAAACGCAACTCCAATGCATCACAATCGCAACTCCAACGCCGACGGATTTGCGTTTGCGCCAGAATAATCGCAAGCGGCGGGGGCGAATACGGGACGATGAAATTGGGTTAGCGCGGAGCGTAAACAACGCGGGCTTTGGCGATTGAATCCAGCGCGATCGGCTCAAGCGCCTCAAGTCGCGCAAATCCGTCGCCAACCTCTTGCAATCTACCTTTGATCTTGGTTTTATCGCGCAAAGTCAGCTTGATTGTTTCGCCGATCGCGCCGCGAAAATGCTCGATTGTACGCAAACGCCTTTCTATGCCCGGCGAAGAAACCTCCAGCGAATACTCGCCTTCAATCGGCGGCGTTACGTCCAAAAGCGGCGAAATCAATCTACTTACTTTGGCGCACAACGCCACATCCGCGCCGCCTTCGCGATCGATATAGACGCGATAGATTTTGCGCTTGCCCTCGCTCGCCGTTTCCGCGTCGTAGAGTTTCGCGCCGACGCTTGCGATTAGCGTCGCGATCTGATCTTCTAAGCTCATTTATCCTCTTTGCGAATGCGCGCGAAAATCTCGTCCAGCCGCGCCGCGTTTTCAAGCGAATCGTCAAATCTAAAATGCAACGCGGGCGCTTGCCGCCAGCCTTGCGCCGTAGCGATATAGCCGCTTAGATAACCGCTCGCTTTTTTGAGTTTCGACAGCAGGCGCGGGCGATCGTTTGGCGAAATCCCGCTCGCGTCGATCAGCGCAGTCGCGTCTTTTTTATCCCGCGACAAAACCGCTTCCAGCGCGCTAAGCGACGCCAATTCCTCGTCGTTTAGGCTTGCGATCGCCTCGCAAAGCCTTTCGTATAGCGCGTTTTGCGCCCGCAAGCGCCTAACGTTGGCGTCGATCACGCTTTTGTCGCCTCAAAGATCGCCTCAACCTCGATCGATTTATATACCTCGATCAGATCGCCCGCTCTAATATCGTTAAAATCGCCAAGCCCCACGCCGCACTCCATGCCTTTTCCGACCTCTTTTACGTCGTCTTTGAAGCGTCTTAGCGTCTCGATTCTGCCTTTATAAACCTCGTCTTCGCCGCGCATAACGCGCGCGATCGCGCCTCGCGTAATCTCGCCGTCCGTAACCATGCAGCCCGCGATCTTGCCGAGTCTTGGTATGTCGAAAATTTGACGCGCCTCCGCTCTGCCCGCAAACTGCTCTTTGGTTACTTTGCTTAACATGCCGCCAAGCGCCGCGCTTACGTCGTCGAGTAGATCGTAGATGACGTCGTAGCTTTTAATGGTTACGCCAAGCGCTTTGGCGCGATCTTTGATAATCTGCGAGGGCTTGATGTGAAAGCCAAAAATAACCGCGTGTTCGCTCGCGCCCGCAAGCGCCAGATCGCTCGCGCTGATCTCGCCCACCGCCGAATAAACGACATCCGCTTTGACTTCCGCGTTTTTGAGTTTGGCGATTGACGAAGCGATCGCTTCCAGCGCGCCCTGCGCGTTTGCCTTGAGTATGATCGGCAGGCGTTTTAGCTTGCCTTCGGCGATCAGTTCGCCAAGATCTTCAAGCGTCGCTTTGGTCGATAGCGATAAGGCGCGGCTTCGTTCGTAATCCGCGCGTTTTTGCGCGTAGCGTTTGGCGACTTCGAGATCGTCCATAGCGACGAGATAATCGCCGCTCGCAGGCGCTACGTCGAGTCCTACGATCCTTCCCGCTTCGCTTGGATTTAGCTTCTTGATTGTCGCGCCGTGATCGCTAACTATGGCGCGTATGCGCCCAAAAGCCGTGCCCGCCACGACGTTGTCGCCAACTTCCAGCGTTCCGTTACGCACGATAACCGTAGCCACGGGTCCGCGCCCTTTTTCCAAAGAGCTTTCGATCACGACCGCTTTGGCGCGCGCGCCTAGCTCGGCTTTCAGTTCCATAAGCTCCGCTTGAATCAAGATCGTTTCAAGCAGGCTTTCGACGCCCAAACCCGTTTTTGCCGAAACGCCCACGCACTCGACTTCGCCGCCCCAATCGCGCGGCGTTAAACCCGTTTCCGCAAGCTCGGCTTTTACCTTGTCGGGATTGGCGTTTGGCTTGTCCATTTTGTTGATTGCGACGATAATCGGGCATTTAGCGGCTTTGGCGTGGCTTATCGCCTCTTTGGTTTGCGGCATTACGCCGTCGTCGGCGGCTACCACGATAATCACCACGTCGGTTATCGTCGCGCCGCGCGCGCGCATTTGGCTGAACGCCTCGTGACCGGGCGTGTCGATAAAGGTGATGAGCTTGCCGTTTTTCGTCGTCGTGTACGCGCCGATATGCTGCGTAATACCGCCCGCTTCGCCGCTTGCCACGCGGGAATCCCTGATGTAATCGAGTAGCGAGGTTTTGCCGTGATCGACGTGCCCCATAATCGTAACTATCGGCGGGCGCGTCGTAGCGGCGTGATGACGATCTTTATGCTCTTCGTTGTACTGCGCCACGTAATCCAACTCGTCGTCGGCGGTTTTCGTGCGTACTTCCACGCCGAATTCGTCGGCTAAAATCTCGATCGCGTCCTTGCCGAGAAAGTCGTTTTTGGTAACCATCATGCCAAGCTCGAAGAGCTTTTTGATTACGGCGGCAATCGGCTGGTTGATCAAGTCGGCAAACTCGTAAACGCGCACGTCTTCGCTAATTTCCGCGACGCTGACCGCCGCTTTTTGATCGCTTCCGCGCGCGATCGGGCGCGATCGCCTTCTCCTGCCGCGAGACAAACCGCCGCTTCCGTCGCCGCCGCCCGTAGTTACGCGATTTACGCCGCCGCCAAGCGTTTTGGCTTTTTCGTAATCGCGTTTGGCGACGCGCTGGTTTCGCTCTTGTTCCGCGAGAAAATCGCTCACGCCAATCGACAAATCGGGCATAACGACCATATTTTCCTCAAAGTGATCGTATCCGCCCAGATTGCGATCGCGCATAATTTCAATGCGCTGTCCCTGCTCTTTTCTGACGGTATTGGCGACGATTTTCTTCTCTTTTTTCGGCTTGCGCTCCTCTTCGGCTACGCTCGCGGCGATCTTATGCCTGCCGTATCCGTGCGTAAAGGCTTCGTTTGGCGTCGTCGGCGCGGCGATCGGCGGCGCGATCGGGCGCTTTTTATTTACAATCGTAAGTCCCGACGGTTTTCTGGCTATCTCAATCGGGCGCGCGATTGGTTGCGGTTGCGGCTTTTCTTGTTTAGCGGGTTGCGGCGCGGCTCTGACTTCGGCAGTTTTCGTCTCCGTCGGTTTTACTTGCTTCGTCGTTTCCTCTTTTTTGGGCGCGGCTTTTTTGGCGGGCGCGGGAGGCGCGGGAGAATCGGTTTTCGTCGGCGCGATCGCTTTGCCCATAAGATAATTCACAAGCCGAACCGCCTGCTCCTCCGTAACGGAGCTTTGCTGCGATTTGGCGGCGATCCCTAGCGCTTTGCAGGCGTCGAATACCTCTTTGGGCTTCTTTGCCGCTTCTAGCGCGACTTCCGTAATTTTCACTGTAATCAAGAGAGCTTCTCCTTTAACGACTCGATCAATTTTATATCGACCTCTTTTTTGCAATGGCGGGCGATCTGTTTTGAGATTTTAGGCGCGGCGATACATTTCGCGCAAAGATAGAAGCTGCGCCCCCGATTTGCGTAAGCAACCACCCGATTATCCGCGCATTGCAACCGATATAGCGTCTTCTGCTCAAACTTTTCGCGACAGGCGACGCAGGTTCTAATCGGCGACATTGGCGCGGATTATACTCTAGCTTTCTTGAGCGCGCGCGCCAAGCGCGTCAAACTCAAAGATTTCCGTGCGAAAAGCGGGGAATTTATCGCGCAGTTTTGCCGCGATCTTCTGCGCCGCCGCGTCGTTTTCGGCGAGGCTGAAAAAGCTCGATCCGCTACCGCTTAGCGTCGCGCTGAGCGCGCCCGATTCAAAGGCGATCTTCTGAACGTCGAATAACTGCGGCAACATGCGCATGCGCACCGTTTGGTGCAATCTGTCGGCGCATGCGACGCGCAGCAGATCGTAGTCTTTCGTTATGAGCGCGGCGGTTAGCAAGGAGCTGTGCGCGATGTTGAAAGCCGCGTCTTCCAGCTTCATTTTTTTGGGCAGCGCGCTTCGGCTGAATCTGGTCGAGATCGATTTATTCGGAATGGTGATTACCGCTCTAAGATCGTCGTCTAGGCAAACGCGGCTGAAAACGACGTTTTTGTCGCTCAACGCGCACACGCAAAAACCGCCGAACGTCGCGGGCGCGATGTTGTCGGGGTGCGATTCGTAGGTTAGCGCCTCGCTTAATATCTCGCGCTTGTCTATTGGCGCTTTCGCCGCGAGTCGCGCCGCCGTTAGCGCCGAGACGATCGCCGCCGACGAGCTGCCAAGTCCGCGCGAAAGCGGGATATTGTTTTCAAAGCGAAATCTAAAGGTATCTTCCGCGCCCGTTAAGCGCGTATATGTTTTATAAAACACGTTCAAAAAGGCGTTGCCGTTTTTGGTCTTCAAAAACCGCGCGCCCTCGCCGCGCACCGACACGCTGAAAAAGGTCGAAGGCGAAATCTCGACTTTATTGTAGAACTTCAGAGCCACGCCAAGCGAATCAAATCCCGGTCCCATATTGGCGCTGGTGGCGGGAACAATAACGGTCAAATCGACTCCTTACGCGGCGCTTAGTATATAGTTTGGCGGCGTTTGCGCGTCAAACATACTCAAATCAAGCGTTTCGGGCGGCAACAGCGCCTCTTCAAACGGCGTATCGAAAATCTCGATCTCGATCGTATCGGCGTTTTTCGTAAACCGCCGATTTTGGCGCGATAAAATCGGCTTGCCGCCGCTTAACGCGAAACTATCCGCCGCCAAAAACGGAATATCTCTGGCGATAGCGAACGATTTGCAAAAAAGATAACTTAGCTTTAATCCCATAAAACTGCCCGGACCTCTAGCGTAAAGTAGTTTTGTTATCTTAAAACGCTCGTCGATCGATTTCATTAACGGATATAAGCCTTCTGTTAGTGGCGCTTCGATCGTAAAGTTTTCCAAGCGATCGCCGTTTTCGTTATATACGCCGAGTCTGGCGGGTTTTGTCGCGCCGATTAGCAGTATTGTCGCGTTAAGCAAAGGCTTTCTCCAACTCTTTCGCCGCCGATTTAGCGCCTTCCAGCTCGACGATCTTATAAGCCTGCGGATCGCTCAGTAGCGCCTTTGCCAGCAGATGATTGATGTGATGACTGCCAGCAAACGATTCGTATCGCCCCAAAAACGGCGCGCCAAGAAACGCCATATCGCCTATGGCGTCCAATATCTTGTGGCGCACAAATTCGTCGGCAAATCTTAACCCTTCCGGATTTAGCGTTCGTTTTTCATCTAACACGATCGCGTTATCCAAACTGCCGCCAAGTCCTTTGCCGATCGATCGTAGATAATCAACCTCTTTCAAAAACCCGAAAGTTCTAGCGCGCGCGATCTCTTTCATATAGTTTTCTTTGGAGAAAACGAAGCGATACGTTTGCCGTTGAATCGCGGGGTGATCGAAGTTGATTTCAAAAAGTATTTCGCTGGTTTTATAAGGCGAAAGCCGCGCAAATTTTTCGCCGTCTCTAACCTCGACTGGCTTTTGAATGACGATCGCTTTTTTCGGTTTTTCCTGCGCTTTGAATCCCGCTTCCTCAAACAGCAGGCAAAAGCTCGCCGCCGACCCGTCCATAATCGGCGCTTCGTCGCCGTCTATGCCGACTTCTAGATTGTCGACGCCCATTGCGATCGTAGCCGATAGAAAATGTTCGATAGTGGAGACGATCGCGTTTTTGACTCCAATTACCGTGGCAAGCCGCGTATCCACCACGTTTTCAACCTTGATTGGAATCGATAAACCAAGATCGTCGCGGACGAAAACCACGCCGTAATCTTCGGGCGCGGGACGAAGCCGCATTCGCACGGGATTTCCGCCGTGCAAGCCCACGCCGACGATCTCTACGGGTTTGGCTATGGTGCGCTGTTTCATAAGCGCTCCTCGACGCCGTAATCTTCGGGCGCGGGATTTCCGCCGCGCGAACCCGCGCCGACGATCTCTACGGGTTTGGCTATGGCGCGTTGTTTCATAAATGCTCCTCGACGATAATGCGATCGGCGGCGGCGATAAAGCGCTTCGGGCTATCGAAAAACGCGCTTTCATAAACGGCGTCCCTAAAGATGAACAAGCCGCCTTTGCCCACCTCTTTTACAATGGCGAATTCGCCTTGCGCGTTGCACAGCCCGTATAACGGCGCTAAAACAAAGCAGTTGCCAAGCGCGAAAATCTCCGCGCCGCTATTGATTCGTCCCAAAAAGATCGCGTCGCCTTCGGCTTCTACGCGCTCGCCCGATCGCACGGGTTTATGCGCGATCAGCGTTTTGGCTTTTTGCGCGACCAAACGATCGGGTTGCGGCTCGCTCGATACGGGCTTGGAAAACAGCGCGTGATCGCGCCGCGCCCAAGCGTATGTCAAGCCGCTTTGCTTTAACGCCTTGTCGATCGTCTCGTCGTAATCGCCCGCAATCAGCGTCATATAACGGCTCAAAATCGCTTTGTGCGTTTCAATGTAATTTAGCGTCTCTTCCGCTTCGCCGCGTTGCGCGACAAACTCGAAGCAGCGCAATCCAATCTGTCTAACTTTCATCAATCGCTGTTTTGTTGAATATAAACTACGGATTATAGCCAAGCGGGACTAACGCTAAAATGCCAAATCATAGAAGATACGACGATCGCGCTTACTTTAACGCT
>JAISMA010000104.1 GCA_031276985.1 Helicobacteraceae bacterium
GGTCTCATAGCTCAGCGGTAGAGCGCTACCTTGACATGGTAGAGGTCAGAGGTTCGAGACCTCTTGGGACCACCATAAAGAGCAAAAACGCGGCAACGCGCAATTATATAAAGAGAGGACTAGTTTGGAAATTAGCGGAAGGAACAAAGCAGTTTGAGCGAAATCATCGCCATTAAAACGCCCGATGGCGTTTTCGACCTCGCCACCGCGAAAGAACAGGGCTTAAACGGCTCGCCTATTTATTACGACGACTCCCCAGAAGCGCTATCGATTATCCGCCACTCTTCGGCGCACCTTATGGCGCAAGCGATCAAAACGCTCTATCCCGACGCGCTGTTTTTCGTGGGACCCGTTGTGGAAGAGGGCTTTTACTACGACTTCAAAACCTCCGCGAAAATCGGCGCGGAAGACCTGAAAACCATTGAAAAAACGATGAAAAAACTCGCCGCGCAAGCTATGCCGATCGAAAAATACGCGCTTAGCAAGCAAGAGGCGATCGATCGCTACAAGGACGACGCGCTAAAAACCGAAGTTTTAAGCCATATCGACGCGGAAACAATAACCATTTATAAACAAGGCGACTTTGAGGATCTCTGCCGCGGACCGCATGCGCCAAACACCAAATTTTTGCGCTACGTGAAGCTAACGAAACTAGCGGGCGCGTATATCGGCGGCGATAGTTCCCGCGAAATGCTGACGCGAATCTACGGCATAGCCTTTAGCGCCGAAGAGTCGCTTAAAGCGTGGGAGACGTGCATGATCGAAGCCGAAAAGCGCGATCACAGAAAGCTGGGCGTCGAGCTTGGCTTGTTCAAATTTTCCGACGAGATCGGCGGCGGTTTGGCGATCTGGCTACCCGCGGGAGCGAGACTACGCGCAAAGCTGGAGGCGTTTAGTTTCAAGGCGCACAGAAGGCGCGGTTATCAGCCCGTTCGCGGCCCTGAAATTTTGCGATCGGATCTATGGAACAAAAGCGGTCATATCGCCAATTACGGCGAAAATATGTACTTTACAAAGATCGACGATAACGAATACGGCTTAAAGCCGATGAACTGCGTGGGGCATATCGCCGTTTATGAATCGCAAACGCGGAGTTTTCGCGATCTGCCGCTTAAACTTTTCGAGTTTGGCACGGTTCATCGCCACGAGCAAAGCGGCGTGTTGCACGGGCTGCTTCGCGTGCGCGAATTTACGCAGGACGACGCGCATATTTTCTGCCGCGAAGATCAGCTTGGCGAGGAGATCGGGAAAATTTTGGAGTTTGTCGATTCGCTAATGAAGCGTTTTGATTTTACCTATACGCTCACGCTTTCTACCAAGCCCGACAAGGCAATCGGCGACGATCGCCTGTGGGAACGCGCTACGGAAGCGATTGAAAACGTCCTGAAAAAGCGCGGCGATTATCTGCTGGACGTTGGCGGCGGCGCGTTCTACGGACCAAAAATCGACGTCAAAATCACCGACGCGATCGGCAGAAAATGGCAGTGCGGCACGGTTCAAGTGGATATGAATCTACCCGAACGATTCAATCTGCTCTATACGAGCGCGCAAAACGAACGCGCCCGTCCCGTAATGCTTCACCGCGCCATTATGGGATCGATGGAGCGTTTCATCGCGATTTTGATCGAGCATTACGGCGGCGAACTGCCGTTTTTCATCGCGCCGACGCAGGTTGCGATCGTAACGGTTGGCGAAGCGCACGTCGCGTACGCAAAAGAGATCGAGGAACTGCTGCGATCGAACGATATTGATACGGAGCTTTACGATCGCGACGACACGCTGGCGAAAAAGATTCGCGTCGCGGAAAAAAGCCGAGCGCCGTTCATCGTCGTGGTTGGCGATCAAGAGGTGCAAAACCGCTCCGTAGCGTTGCGCGATCGCGGATTGCGCGCGCAAACCGCGCCGTCGCTGGACGAGTTTGTTAAGCTATGCGTAGAAAAAAACAACGAGGAAAGCCTTTGAACAACACCCCCCAAAGTTTCGCCCACAAAGACAAGGAAAAGCGAACGCTCATCAACGAGCAGATCGTCCGATTTTGCGACGAGGTAAGATGTATCGGCAACGGCGGCGAACAGCTAGGCGTTATATCGTCGCGTCAAGCGGCGCAAAGAGCCGCCGAGCAAAATCTTGAGCTGGTGCTTATCTCGCCTGAGGCAAATCCGCCCGTGGCGAAGATTATGGATTTCGGCAAATATAAATATGAGCAGGAAAAACGCGCCAAAGAGGCAAAAAAGAAGCAAAAACTTGTCGAGGTCAAGGAGATCAAACTGACCGCCAAGATCGCGCAAAACGATCTAAACTACAAAATCAAGCACGCGATCGAGTTTTTGGAAGACGGCAAACACGTGAAATTCCGCGTATTTTTGAAGGGGCGCGAAATGGCAAATCCCAGCGTAGGTTTCGATGTGCTAAAATCCGTCCTTCAAATGGTGGAAGACGCGGCGACAATCGAAAAAGAGCCGTTTTTGGACGGGCGTTTTGTGAGTATGCACGCGATCCCTAAGAAAAAATAAAGGTAAAAGATGCCAAAGATGAAGACCAAAAGAGCCGCCGCGAAACGTTTTTCCGTCAAGAAAAACGTCATCAAACGCGGAAGCGCTTTTAGAAGCCACATTTTGACGAAAAAGAGCAGAAAGACCAAGCGATCGCTTCGCGCGGCGCAGTATGTTCATTCGTCGAACGAGGCTGGCGTCAAGCGAATGCTTGGCTTGTGATTTTCGGTTAGTTAGCGTTTAACCGCCGTTTAAGGTCGGTTTAAGAATCTTCTGTCAGCGCAAGCGAAACAGACAAGAGAGCGCAAGCTCCGCCAATAGGCAAAAGGATACTAGATGAGAGTAAAAACGGGTTTTGTCCGCAGACGCAGACACAAGAAATTATTAAAGCAGGCGCGAGGCTTTTTCAGCGGAAGACATAAACACTTCCGCAAAGCGAAAGAACAGCTTGAGCGAAGCCTCGTTTACGCCTACCGCGATCGCAAAAACAATAAGCGCAATTTCCGATCGCTTTGGATTACGCGCATTAACGCAGCGTGTCGATTGCACGGCATAAGCTACTCCAAATTTATCAACGGTTTGGGCAAAGCGAATATCGGGCTTGATCGCAAAGTCTTAGCCGATTTAGCCATGAACGAACCCGCGTCGTTTGCCGCAATAGCCGATCGCGTTAAAAAGGCGATCGCTTAAGCGGCGCTAACGATCGCGCTATGAAATTGGACGGAATTATCGTTAGCTGGGCGGCGCTAAAAAGCGACGAGCGCTACGACATTTTGCGTCCAACATCAACGCTTCGCGGTATGTTTATGGCGCGTCGGGATAAAGCGATTAACAATCTTGCGGGCAAAAGCGCTTATGATGTATAGCGGGATTGAGCGCTTTCTAGAGCGCAAAATCGAGCGATAAAAGCGAAAGGACGTTTTAATGAGCGACGACGTTAATAAAAGTTTTCGGATCTCATGGACGGCGTATTTATCGCTTATAACGGGTTTTACGATTGTAATATCGATTTTACTCGCCGTTTTTACCGTTGTCGCGATCGCGCGATTTGGCGACGGCATAGTTCCGACGGCGCTAACCAATTACGAGTTTATCGCCAAAGCGGCAAAATGGATCGCCGAAACGTCAAAATCGCTTCCTTCAAACGCGATAAATATAGCTTTTTGGATATTTTTTGCTTTAATAGTTTTAGACATACTCAAGTTAATATACAGTTTTATTTATTTGCGAAACATACGTTTATATACCGACGAAAACGGCGTATGGGTATATAGAGGCGTTTTTCCATGGCAAAAAGGTTCATACGGAGTAAAATGGCGCGATCTTGATTCCGCTAGTTATTTTACTAGTTTTTTAAGTTGGCTACTTAGAACTTACGATATTAGAATAGATCATCGATACACAAAAGATAACGAAATAACGCTTTCGCGAGTTTTTAACGGTCATCGCGCGGTCGCGCATATAAACGCGACGCACCAAGAATTTGTCAAATCAAACCAAGAAGCCGCCAAAGACCCTTAAAAAAACCTTTTCATATTCCCGCCTCCATCCGCAAACCCAACGTTCCGCAACCGCATTGGTTTAACGCAATCTAATCGCCATTTTCGTTTTACGATCCCGCGTTATTATCCGCTTTTATTTTTACGAAAATCCAACATTTACGTCATATCAGCTTGCGCGGGAACGATAAAGAAAGGCGAGAGCCGCGCATTCTTTCGCGCCAAGCAAGAGAGATCGGGCGCTTTGCCAAACGACAAAAGAACGCGGGCGAAATTAGGCGCGTTAATTGAGCGCGATTCGCGCCTGAAACCATATAACGCGACCAGGTTCGTTCACCCTCGTCGTCTGCTCGTAGCCTTCCACGTTCGCGCCGCTTTTGCTGATGAATTCCGCGTAGGTTTTATCAAGAAGGTTATCGACTCCGATCGCGATCTGCGCCGTTTTGCCCCAGCGATACCCGCCGTTAATCGAAACGACGTTAAACGCCTTTGAGCCGCCCAAATCCTGCCCCACGATATTGCCGTGCTTTAGCGCGTAACGATTTTGCGCGTCGACAAAACGCCACAACGCGCCAAGCGACCACTCGCCGTTATCCCAATCCAGCCCGAATCGGCTTTCAAACGGCGGAATCTGACCCAAAGGCAGATTGTCCGAATCGTTCTCGCCTCGCGTATAAGCCAAACTTAAGGAAGCCTTTAGGCTATCGCCAAACCGATAATCCGCGCCCGCCTCGCCGCCAAACGTCGTCGCTTTGACGTTTCGCGCCACGGTTACGGCGCTTCCCGCCTTGACGTATCCGCTATCGATCAAAATATAGTCGTCGATTTTGTTGTAAAAAGCCGAGACAAAGGTTTGCAGCCGATCGGATTTGTATGTCAAACCAATATCGATCTGATTGGTTTTTTCGGTCTCGATCCGATCGAAAGCGGAAGTCGTTTTCTCGCTTTGTTTGTTGATCGCCTCCCAAAAATCGGGCGCTCGCTCGCTTCGCCCAAAACCCGCGTACCATACGCCGTCGTCCAAAAATCCGCCTTCGTAACGGACAAAACCGCCAAAAAGCGTTTCCGTTCGCTCTTTGCCCGCCGTCGCGCCCGTTTCGCGCTTGTCTTCGGCATCCCAAGCGTCGGCGCGCGCTCCGACGATTAGCGTATCGCTTGCGCCAAACTGCCGCGTAAGCTCGCCAAACAACCCGTAATCTTTGAACAAAGCGTTTTTGGCGTAGTCGTTTTCGTCGTAAGCGTTACTCATCGCTCCTTTTGGAGAGCCGCTTCGACTTCTATGCAGATTGATCGCCGCGTCCGCGCCCGTTATCAGCGACGCATCCTCGCCAAGCGCGAAGGTAAACTCCAGCCGCCCGCCTTCGGTTTTGCGATCGGGATTGGAAGCCATAGCCATAGCCGCGCCGCTTCGCAAGCTGTAATTGTCCATAACGTGATCTATATAATTGTGGTAGGCTTGAGCTTTGATCGCGTATAAAACGTCGCCGATTTCGGAGCTTTCAAACTTGATCGCGTAATTTTCGCGGTCAAACGCGCTTCCGTCCATACCGCGATCGGCATACGCCGCTTCCGCCTCGCTTTTTACGCCTGAAATTTCCAGCGCCGTATTTTTGCTAGGCGTCCAGCCCAAAGCGGCGCTTACGCTTTCGCGCTCGTAACGCGAATGTACTTTCTTGCCGTCGCCGTCTTTGTAATCGCCCGATTTCGCGGCGCTAAACACGCCCTGCGCGTAAAACGACTCGTTGCCCGCTCTAACGTCCAAAAACCGATCGAGGCGATCGAAGCTCGCCGCCGTTAGCGCCAGCGTAGCTTTGCCGCCGCCCTCTTTGTCGAAGCCGCCGAGTTTGCGCTCAAATAGCGCCGTGCCTGCGGACGCGCCCATACCGTAGATGACGCTTTGCGGTCCTTTGATTAGCGTTACGCGATCGTAAGATTCGGGAAAAATGTAGGCTGTGGGCGGATCCATTCGTCCGCCGCACCCGCCTAATATCTGCGCGCCGTCAAGCAAAATGTTCAAGCGCGAAGCCGCCGCGCCGCGAAACACTAGATCGCCGTCCGTTCCGCCCTTGCGGATTACGCTCATACCGGGAA
>JAISMA010000133.1 GCA_031276985.1 Helicobacteraceae bacterium
CGATAATTCGCGTTATTTGCGTTTATGTTTGCGGGTAGTTTTACGGCTGTTCCCACGCCGACATGCGACCTAAAACCACGCTCTCCCGTCGAAGCCAAGTCAGCCCCAAAAAGAAAGAGGCGCAATTCTAGCGCGTTTTAATTTGTCTGTCAATAGCGAGGTTTGAGAAAGCCGCCGAAATTTTTGGAACGCCCGTTGCTTTTGACGGCTTAATAGTTAAAAAAGGAGCCAAAAGCGATGAGTAAGTTTGCAATACGGGCTTTAATCGGCGCGTTAGCCGTATCGGCGATTGCGGCGGAGCCGGAATATGTCGTGGAGGAGGTGATTTACGAGCCGTCCGCGACGCAACAGAGCGCGCCGCAACCTCTGCCGCGAATCGATGAAACGGAGGAGTATCTAATCCCAAACTCGCCGATTTTGCAACCCACAAACATCATCACCGTTAGAGCGATCGGCATGGGCGTAGCGCCCGAAAGCACAATTTCGCCCGCGCAGGCTTTGGTGCTGGCTAAGAGAGCGGCTATTCTCGACGGCTACAGGCAGATTGGCGAAAAGATGTACGGCATCAAAATCAACGCCAAAGACACGCTCAAAGACGCGGTGGCTCAAAGCTCCACAGTGCGAACGCAGATGTACGCGATTATTCGCAACGCCGAGATTTTGGAAACAGTATTCAAAGACGGACTTTGCCAAGTCGAAATGGAAGTCAAGCTAGACGGGCGCAGGTGGTATCGCGTTTTGTCGGGCTTTTAAGATCGCGATCGGCGTTTTTTGCGCGATTTGGCAAAACGCGGCGCGACTCTAAGACTCATCGGTTGGTTATAATCGCCGCCGTATTTGACGAATTGGATTTGGCGAAACGGAGCGATTTTTATGAAAATTTTAGTAACGGGAACGGCGGGATTTATAGGCTTTCACGCCGCGTTGCGCCTGCTTGATCGCGGCGACGAAGTAATCGGGCTTGACAACGTCAACGACTATTACGATCAACGGCTTAAATACGGGCGTTTAGCCGTTAGCGGCGTGGAGCAAAACGCGATTGAATACGGCAAGCTCGCGCAAAGCAAAACGCGCGGCGGCTATCGTTTTATCAAACTTGATTTAACCGACAAAGAGGCGCTAAACAGGCTGTTTGAACAAGAGAAATTCGATCGCGTCTGTCATCTCGCGGCGCAAGCGGGCGTGCGCTACAGCTTGACAAATCCGCACGCCTACGTTTCGGCGAACATTGAAGGAACGCTGAATATATTGGAGGCTTGCCGCTTTTATCCCGTAGAGCATTTGACGTACGCTTCTAGCAGCTCTGTTTACGGCTTGAACGAAGCTATGCCGTTTAACGCTTCCAACGCCGCCGATCACCCGATTAGCCTCTATGCCGCAAGCAAAAAAAGTTGCGAAATGATGGCGCACACCTACTCGCATCTTTTTGGCTTAAGCGCGACGGGACTGCGGTTTTTCACGGTTTATGGACCGTGGGGACGACCCGATATGGCGCTGTTTATTTTTGTCAAAGCGATCTTGGAAGGCAAGCCAATCGACGTGTTCAACAACGGCGAGATGAAGCGCGATTTCACCTATATCGACGACATTGTCGAGGGCGTTATCCGCGTAATCGACACGCCCGCCGCGTCCGATCCTCGCTTTGATCCCGCTAGTCCAAACGGCGCGACTTCGTCCGCTCCGCACAGGATTTACAATATCGGACGCGGATCGCCGGAGCTTTTAACCGATTTTATCGAGGCGATAGAAAACGCGCTTGGCAAAAAGGCGATCAAAAATTATCTGCCAATGCAACCGGGCGACGTTCCCGCGACTTTTGCCGATACAAGCGCTTTAGAGCGCGATCTGGGATATAAGCCAAGCGTTTTGATACAAAGCGGCGTCGATCGTTTCGTGAAATGGTATCGCGACTTTTACAAGGTCTAATCCGCTTCGCCTCTCGTAGATCGCGCAATGCCTCGCCAAACCGCAATCGCGCTTTACGCGCGCCGCAATGCGCGTTAGTCGTTGATGACCTTTTTTATTTGAGCGATCGCTCTTTCAACGTCTGCGGGAGTTACGCCCGCTACTTTACCCGTTGAATCTACCGTATACTTAAAAGAGCCTGAAGAATATATCACTTTTGAGCCGTTACGATATGGATAAACTTCTACAAACAACGGAATGGCTTGAGCGCCTATAAATAAGCGAAAAATACTGGTTTTTTTAGCGTCCGTTTGATATTCGCTTCCAGACCAATCGCCCAACAATCGCTTGAAGTTACCGTAGATTTCGCTATCTTTGTACTGACTATTTATATCCCCGCTAAAAGAGCAAGTTCGTTCAACGGTTTGTTTTAACACGGGCAACGAGTTTAACTTTGATACCACTCTTTTCGCGTCGGCTTCCAAAACTGCGGGCTTATCGTCCGACGGCTCGTAGTTGTATGTTTTTTGCAACTCAAAGCGCAGATCTTTGTCGCTTGTTAATACGCTTTTAATATCGAAGGCGGCATGCTCGTACAGCAATCTGTAATTAGCGCCTTGTTTAATTACCAGCAGATCATTTCTGCCGCTAAATGATCTGATTGCTTCAAGAAAATTCCAAGTGTCTGGCGAATCAAAGCCGATAGAATTCTTACAAATCGGATCGACTTTAGGAAAAGCGCTATAACCCGTTTTCAGCGTCTGAAACACAGGTTGAATAGTTTTTATTTCTGGTATAGGAAAATTTCGCAAATTAAGACTACTTATTTTGCCAAATATCTTTTTAACGTCGGCTTCTAATTTAGCAAAGTTGTCCAAAGGGGGACATTTGGTTTTGATTAGCGGAATAAGCACGGCAATATAATGAATTTGATTTTCCGATCGATAAGAATACTCTTGCGGGAACTTCAAACTTATTTTTCCATCTTTGACTGTTGAGACAAAATTAAAAGTTACGTCCGACTTGCAATCGCTACTGTGGTAAACAAGATCAACGGGAAATATGTTGAATTCGCTTATTTTATTAGCGTAAGTTAAAAACAGCGCGTCAACCCAATTGGATGATGCATTGATGAAAGAGCCTAGCGACGCGTTTACCGCATAATCGCTAAGAGAGGCGATTTTGGATTTTAGCTCTTCGTTTGCGTCGTAGTTTTCAATATTGCCGTTGGAACGATTGAAACGCTTGTATGAAATCTGGACGCTTTGCGTTTGAGGCGTTGGCGGCGTAATCGGACGAACTTCGCTACTATGCTTAGCGCAACCGCTAAGGCTAAATGACGCTAAAAGTAGCGCAACCAGAGAGAGAGAGAGAGAGAGAAGATCTTGCTCCCGACGAAATCATGAAACCCCCTTTGAAAAGTGAAATGTTATCGGCAATCTAGCAAGAACTTCCTTAAAATAAACTTAAAAAGCCGTCCAAACAAACGATTTTGAATTCTTTTCGTCAATCGCGCCCGCCGCCGTCGCAACCGCCGCTTTATCGGCAAGCGTTAAATCGCCTTTAGCGTATCCTCGATCGCGTCAAACAGAAAATCAATTTGCGCTTTGTCTATTATATACGGCGGCATAATATAGACGGTTTTGCCAAGCGGACGCAATATAACGCCGCGCTTTAACGCCTCGCGGGTAACGCAAATCGTCAGATCGCGCCCTTTGCGATTACCGCCGATAACGTCAAACGCCGCGATCATCGATTTTTGCCTAACGTTTGCGACGCGCTCGTTTTTGGCGATTTTTGAGAGGCGATCGGCGATTTGCGACGCCTTTGTTTTGTTGTCGCCGATAACGTCGCGATCGTCAAAAATATCAAGCGTCGCGTTTGCCGCCGCGCACGCGATTGGATTGCCCGTGTAGCTGTGCGAATGCAAAAAGGTTTTTTCGCCGTAATCATCGAGGCAAAAGGTTTCGTAAATCTCGTCGCTAGTCAAAACGAGAGACAGCGGCAAAAATCCTCCGCTCAACCCTTTTGAAAGCGTCATAAAATCGGGCGAAATACTAGCTTGCTCGCACGCGAACATCGTTCCCGTTCTGCCAAAACCTACGGCGATCTCGTCGGCGATCAGCGCCGCGCCAAACTCGTCGCATAATTCGCGGAGCGTCGTTAGATAATTCGGCTCGTACATAGCCATATCGCCGGCGCACTGAACCAGCGGCTCGATTATGACGGCGCACGTTTTGCCGCCGTTTTCTTCAAGCAGGCGGCGCATATCGGCGAGCGCCTCGTCTTGCGGAAATAGCGCGGGGGATTTAGCCGATCGCGTTTGAATAAGCAGCGGCGCGTATACCTTTTTATATAGCGCCGAATCGCCCGCCGCCAAAGCGCCTAGAGTTTCGCCGTGATAGCTGTTGGTTAGCGAGATCGCCAAAGGTCGGTTTTCGCCGCGATTAAGAAAATAATGAAACGCCATTTTGATCGCGACTTCGATCGCCGCCGATCCGTTATCGGCAAAAAAAACGCGGTTTAATCCTTTTGGCGCGATTGCCGTTACGCGCTCGGCAAGTCTAATCGCCTGCTCGTGCGTATAACCGGCAAATATGCAATGCTCAAGTTCGCGCGCTTGTTTTGCGATCGCCTCGGCGATACGAGGCTCGCCGTGTCCAAATAGATTGACCCACCAAGAGCTCACCGCGTCGAGATAACGATTTCCGTCGTAATCGTAAAGCCAAACTCCCTCTCCTCTTTTAATAGGAATAAGCGGCAGCTTGCCAAACAGGTATTCGCTCATCTGCGAACAAGGATGCCAAATACGCGCCAGATCGCGTTTGGATAAATTTTCGTTTGTCATAACGTTTCTTTGTCATAATGGTTTGGAGATTATACTATTTGGGACAACTCGTTGAAAACGCTTTTGATAGGTTATGGCAACGCGCTAAGAGAAGACGACGGATTTGGCGTTTTTGTGGCGCGATCGCTCAAAAAAACGCGGCGCTACGAATGCATGGAGCTTTTTCAGCTTACGCCGGAATTAGCCGAAACGATAGCGCGATTTGATAAAGCGATTTTTGTAGACGCGAACGCGGACGTATCGGAAGGCGTTTTCGCCGTTCCGCTTCCAAAACCCGAAAGCGTTTTCGCGCATTCGCTTACGCCGTGGTCGCTTCTTGAAACGGCGCGAAAATTGTACAGCGCGAAAACGGAATATCTGATCTTTTCCGTTGGCGGACGATCGTTTGGATACAATGAAAATCTCACGCCGCCCCTTAAAGAGGCGGCTTTGAAACTGATCGCCTATCTAAAAAAGAACTAGGCTTTCGCTTTCGGCGTTCTTGTGGGATGTACAACCGCCAGAATCTTGCCCTTGCGTACCGATAGGTTGCCCTTTATCTTGCGAAGATATTCGATCTCGCTAAGATTTTCGGCGCGAATGGTAACGCCGATTTGGGCGATAAGCGCGTCGATATCTCTTTTGAGTTGCGCGCGATCGGCTTCGCTAACGCTTGCGACGGCTTTAATTTTTGCCGCGCTCGCCGCTTTGCCTTCTACGATCTTAAGAATGCCGCCCAGATCGCTTTCGCTCAAAGCGTATTTGCTTTTTAACAGCCTAACAAGCGGCTTGTTGTTTTGCGGTTTCGGCGCCTTTGCCACGCGAGTCCTGCGACCGCTGTATGTGTAGCGGTTAATTAAATCGGACAACGCCAAAATGTTGCCCAACTCTTCGCTGTAACGCTTATAATCTATGGACCTTGCCATGATTTGCTCCTAATGTTTTGATGAAATCGTCGCATTGTAAATAATGTTTGCTTAATCGCTTTTAACGGCAAATTAAACGATGACGATTTCGCGGCGCTATTGTAGCGCAAAACTTAAAATTTTGGCAACCTTCGATCGATAATTTGGCGCTTTTGGCGACAAACGCGAAACGTTTGCGATTGGATTTGCGACGGCGATATTTATCGCTTGCGAAGCGCGAACGACATACGCGCCGATCGTTTCAAACCCTAAAATTTGCGATAGCGCGCCTATGAGCAAAAGGCGTTAAAGCGCTTTTATCGCATAATTTCCCCGTCAAACCAAAAAGGAGGAGAGATGATTAAACGACTTATAGCGCCGATCGCGCTGGTTTTGTTAGTCGCGCTTCCTAGCATAGGAGCAAACGTGAAACAGATTGCGGTTTTGGAAACCACGCAGGGGACGATCGAGATCGAACTGCTTGGCGATATTGCGCCGAAAGCGACTGAAAATTTCGCTACGCATATCAAAAACGGCTATTACGACGGGCTGATTTTTCACCGCGTAATTAAGGATTTTATGATCCAAGGAGGCGATCCTACGGGAACGGGACGCGGCGGAGAATCGATATGGGGCGCGCCGTTTGAGGACGAATTTAACGCGGCGGTTAGTTTTAACGAACCTTATCTGCTCGCTATGGCAAACGCCGGTCCAAAAACAAACGGATCGCAGTTTTTTATCACCACCGTTAAAACGGATTCGCTTAACAATCGTCATACGATTTTCGGGCGGGTGATTAAAGGGCAGGACGTCGTCAAAAAGATCGAAAGCGTACCGACGGGCGCGATGAACAAGCCAACCGCAAAGCAGGAGATCAAGAAGGCGACGATTAAAGAGGTTGAAGTCAAATAAGAGCGTTTAAGTCTTATTTACCTATAATTAAGCCGCACAACTAATTAGGAGGATTTATATGCCAAACATAAACGCTTACGTGGAGCTGTCTCCCGAAGAAAAAGAGGCGAAGAAGGATTACATCGATCGTCATTCGCCGTTCATTACGGTCGCAAGTAGCGCCAAAATCGGCGAAAAATTAGCCGTCAATGTTCGTCTGGGCAAGGATTATTCCCACCCCGACGATCTCGATCACTACATCAACGAGATCAAACTTTTTGATCGCGAAACGCTTTTGGCGACGGCAACGTTGATTAGCGGCGTAAACGGCGGACAAGGCAACAAGGGTCAAGCTGAAGTTACCTTTTTCGTCGTACCGCAAAAGAGCCTCAAACTGACGGCGCTTAGCTACTGTACCAAACATGGACTGTGGCAAAGCGATCCGATCGAAGTTTCGGTCTCTTAAACCGCAAAACCGTCGCCGATTTTGATTGGCGGCGGTTTTGTCGTCCGACACAATCGCTTCAAACGCTTTTAACTAACGGCGACTCTCTTTTTCTTTTGTAATAAGCGGGATTTTCGCAAAACAAAAACGCCGATGGCGCGTAAGATCGCGGAACCATAAACAACAATCGCAATGCTTTCGTCATATTTGCTTTCACAAAAACCCATTCGCAAACGTTCGCGCTGTTTTAATCTAACACAATGATATAACATCATTCTCGCATATAGGCGGGCATTTGAGAATTGCTGGCAGGCTTTTGCATAGACATGCGCCAATCATAATAGCTTTTATCTTTCTTTTTGGACTTCCTAGATTTCCGATTTTTTGCGGCTTGAAACGTTTGCGCTAAACGGCGGTAAGATTATTCGCATCCGTTATTTTATATGCTCGATGCAATCGCAAATAAAATATCGTTGTTATCGCGTTTATCTTCGCGCAATTGTATGTCTAATGGATTTAAGCAAGCAAAAATGATCAAACGAATACAAACTCAAACTATCTTGAAAAATTAGGCGGAAAAAATGCTTAATTTTTTAGCGAAGGAAATCGTCAACAAAATCAGCGGAAACGCGCTTAAAATCCTAATAATTATTATCGCAAAAATCCAAACGGCAGACCAGAAAATCGCGCTATCGTTAAGCGTATTAGAGCAAGCCGCCGCGCTTAGCGATAACGCCGTCGTCGCGGCGATCAGAGAGCTAGAAAATCGCGGTTTAATCAGCGTTGATCGCGCAGATCGGCGCGTGAGTAAATACGCCCTGCCCTCGCCCGTTTTTGGCGCTTTTTTTGGCGCTAAAACAGCGCCAGATCGCAAAACTAGCGCTTAAAGCGCGAGAGCAGCAATCGGAAAAATGCGCGTATTCTTGAGCGGAATTGGGCGATTTATGCGATCTGCCAATTCGCCCGTAATGGCAAAAAACTATGAAAAATTATGGAAAAGCGGCGGGAAATCTTGAAATTATGCACGATTACGCCATAACGATAAAAAGACAAAGAAGCAAAAACCTATTCCATTGACGTCGATGTAGTGGGTAAAAGCGAGTTTGCTTTTCGTACAATGCGGAAAAGAAAGGGAAGGTTTAGCGAAGGCGAATCAATGCCCGCTGAAACGTCTAAGACTCTTACGCCCGAAGCGACTCCTTCGTCCTATAAGCCCTCCACAACCGAAACTATACCGCACGCGGCGAAAAGTCAAACGACGGCGACAACGCCAACGCCGCCGATAAAGACGGGCATAAAAGAGATCGAGCAAACGATCGAGGATTTAGGATTGTCGCCGACGTTCAGAAATCTTTCTTTGGCGCAATCGACGCTTGGAAGGCTAAAGACCGCTATTGCGAAAAAGGATTTTAAGACGCTTATAGAATTAGGCGGTTTGCCTAGTTATGTCGATAGAAACGGCGAAATATCCAAAGCGGCGCGGAGGGCGCATGATCTATTGGAAGCAAACGAGTTTATTCCGAAGCTAGTCGACGCGGGCGTAATGTCGAAAAAGGCGTTAAGCGAATACAAGCGAACGGCGATTATTCCCGCCGAAGCGACAGAGGCGATTAAATCGGCGCGTCTTAAAGGGCTTGGACAACCATTTCAGTTTAACGGAAAAGGCGCTTATTTCACATACGAAAATTACAGATTGAAGCCTTATACGCCAAAAGAAAACGGGCGAACGCCGTATGTTTTAGCGTCGCCGCAAGCAAGCGGCGCGGCTATCGGATCGACGGCGGGATTTGAGCGCGACGAAAACGGCAA
>JAISMA010000159.1 GCA_031276985.1 Helicobacteraceae bacterium
AACGCATTGGCGCGTTGAGCAAGAGGCGACAAAAGAAGGGTTTATGCTATTTACGAAGGCAAGCGAATACGCTCTGATGGCGATCATCGCCATTAGCAAGCAAAACGGCGCGGCGGACGCGGTAACGCTTTCGTCCGACTTGAAATTATCCTATAGTTTTTTAGCCAAAGTTTTGCAATCTTTAGCGAAGGCGGGCATTTTGGTCTCGCGCAAGGGCGCGGGGGGCGGCTTCGCGCTTGCAAAAGCGGCGCAAGAAATCACGATCGAAGAGCTGCTTCGCGCCGTCGACGATCGCTGCGCTATGGTTTTCACCTGCTCCGCCGCGCTGTGCAACTGCCCAAGCGGCGAGGCGAAAAGCTCGCTATGCCTTATCTGGCCTTTTCTGAATCGCCTCCAATCCAAAATTGACGATATGCTGGCGGCGACTAGCATAGCCGATTTGACCCGCGAATAATGGCGCAAGCTACCTCTTTGAGCCTGTTAAACCGCGTTTTTCCGTTTTTGAAACATCTGCTCGCGCTTAAAGATTTGACAATCGTCTTTTTTGTCGTCGGCATTATGGCGATTATTATCGTTCCGCTTCCTAGCTGGCTTTTGGATCTGCTTTTGACGGTTTCGCTCTCGATCGCCACGCTGATTATTTTAATCTCGATCTTCATCGCCAAACCGACCGATTTTTCCACCTATCCAACGCTGATTTTGCTGGTTACGCTTTTTAGGCTTGCGCTCAATATCGCCACTACGCGCATGATTCTTAGCGAAGGGCATAACGGAGCGGAAGCCGTTAGCGACATCATCGCCAGCTTCGGCAATTTCGTCGTGGGCGGAAATTACGTGATCGGCGCGATCGTTTTCGTGATTTTGGCGCTGGTTAATTTCATCGTGGTAACCAACGGATCGACTCGCGTCGCCGAAGTCTCGGCGCGTTTTAGCTTGGACGCGATGCCCGGCAAACAGATGGCGATCGACGCGGATTTGAACGCGGGGCTAATCAACGAAAGCGAGGCAAAAAAGCGCCGTCAGGAGATTGTGGGCGAAGCGAATTTCTACGGCGCGATGGACGGCGCGAGCAAGTTTGTCAAGGGCGACGCGATCGCGAGCATTATCATTACGATCGTCAATATCGTAGGCGGCATACTAATCGGCGTATTTCAAAACGATCTATCCGTTAGCGAAAGCGTGGCGACTTATACGCTTTTGACGATAGGCGACGGGCTTGTGGGGCAGATTCCCGCGCTGCTAATCGCCACCGCGACGGGCATCATCATCACAAGAGCGAGCAAGGAAGAGGCGACAAACTTCGCAAGCGGCGCGATCGAGCAGCTAGGGCGCGATTACAAAACGTTGCTAATCGTGGGATTTATCCTGTTGCTGTTTGCTATGGCGCCCGGTTTGCCCGCGTTGTCGCTTGGATTTATCGGGCTTAGTTTCATCGCCGTGTCGCTTTTGATACGCGACTCGCAAGATAGCGCCGTAAGCGGCTGGCTTAAAGCGAAATTTCCGTTTCTAAGCGAGCTTGGCGGCGCGGACGCGAGCGCGGCTTTGAAACCTTCGCGCAAAAAAGGCGACGGCGCGAAAGAAAGCGCCCAAAAAGCGAAGGAAAAAACGCCCGAAGAACGCGCAAAAGAAGAAGAAGCCGCGCTGGAACGCGCTTTGAAGGTGGAGTTGCTGGAACTTGATATGGGCTATCAGCTTATTAAATTAGCCGACGACAAGCAGGGCGGCGATCTAAGCGATCGCATTCGCGCTATGCGGCGCAAAGTGGCGGGCGAATTCGGCTTTTTGATGCCGCAGGTTTATATATGCGACAATCTTCAGCTTGATCCAAACAGCTACGAAATACTGCTAAAAGGCGTAGCGGTGGGAAGCGGACAGGTTTATCCAGGGCAGTTTCTGGCGATCAACAGCGGACTTGCCGTAGACGAGATCGACGGCGTAGCCGCCAAAGAGCCCGCCTTTGGTTTGGACGCGATCTGGATTCACGGCGATAAAAAAAGCGACGCAATCGTCAAAGGCTACACGGTCGTCGATCCCTCGACCGTTATCACCACGCACTTAGCCGAGCTGGTAAAACAATACGCCGAAGATATGCTCACCCGCCAAGACGCGCAAAAACTGATCGACTCGCTCAAAAAAGAGTATCCGTCCGTTGTCGACGACGCGCTGAAAGCCGCGGGGGGCGTGGGTTTGATCCAAAGCGTGCTGAAAAATCTGTTGCGCGAGAAAATCCCGATCAAAGATATGCTAACCATTATGGAGACGATTGCCGATTGCGCGGCGGCGGTTAGAAATCCCGAAATTTTGACCGAGCAGACGCGATCCAAACTTGCGCGGACGATTACGAATATGTACAAATCCGAAGGCGGCGTTATGCGTATTCTAACGTTGGACGCCGCTACGGAACAGCGATTTTTGGACAAGCTAAAAGATCAAAACGGCGCGCGCAATCTGGTATTAAACGTCAAAGAGATCGCCGCGTTTATCGACGCTACCAGAGTCAAAAAAGAGGAATTGATCGTAAAAGGCGTTTCGCCCGCGATCCTGATTGTGGATCCGCTTTTGCGCCGATCGATCGCGCAGATTTACGAGCGTTTCAGCGTCGATATAGTTACCCTAAGCCACGCCGAAATCGACCCGTCGGCGCAGTTTGAAGCGTTAGGAAGCGTCGCGATAAATGAAAATTGAGGTAATCTATTCGCGTCGAATTCGGGTAAAACTACAATAAACCATAAAGAAGGAGGCGTAGTAGGCGCAGAGCGGATAATTTCTAATTAGCCGAAAACGGCGTTTGGACGCTTGCGTTTTGAAGCGGTTTTCAAAACGCGAGGAGGTTTCTGACAAGCTCTTTCCCAAAAGGCAAGAGTCGGCATTCGGCGCAACTAAACCAAAAGTTTCGTTCGCGTCGTTGCAACAAGTCGTATTCGCCGCTATCGGCGAATATCAAAGAAGCGTAAAAAAAGGAAAAACAGGTGGAAAGTAGCGCATTGATATTGGAGTCTGCAAAGATAATGATCGTCGGTATGGCGACGGTCTTTAGTTTCTTGTGTTTTATGATTTTTTTTCTTAAAGCGCAAGGTTGGTTTCTGACGAGGTTTTTCCCGCAGGCAAAAGCGGCTTCGGCGCGATCAGGCGCGAAAATCTCGGACGAAACGCTTGGCAAAATCGCGCTCAAAGCGATCGACGAATACAAAAAAAGACGCGGTTAGGAGGGCGCTATGGCTAAGAAAAAAATCATAGAGGTAATGGACACAAGTTACCGCGACGGATTCCAATCGGTTTTCGGCGCAAGAGTCTTTATGAAAGATTTTATGTCCACCGTTCAGTCGGCGATCGACGCGGGAATCAGGCGATTTGAGATGGGCGGCGGCGCGAGGTTTCAGGCGCTGTTTTTTTATCTGAACGAAAACGCCTTCGATATGATGGACGAATTTCGTCGCGTCGCGGGCAAGGACGCGATTTTGCAAACGCTCTCACGCGGCGTTAACTACGTCGGTTTGGACACGGGATCGCGGGAGATTATCGATCTGCACGCCAAACTGTTCAAAAAACACGGCGTTACCACAATCCGCAACTTCGACGCGCTTAACGACGTACGCAATATCGAATACTCGGCTAAAGCGATCAAAGACGCGGGCTTAAATCACGAATTGACCGTTACCGTTATGGATCTGCCCCCAGGTTGCGTCGGCGCGCACGACGCGGCGTTCTACGCCAAAACGCTCAAAAGTTTTCTGGACGCGGGCGTTCCGTACGATTCAATCGTGTTCAAAGACGCTTCTGGCACGGCAAATCCGCGCAAGGTATTTGAAACGATTGCGGCGGCGCGAAAGCTGCTTGGCGACGACGCGCACATTCGCTATCACACGCACGAAACGGCGGGCATTGGTTTGGCGTGTTATCTCGCGGCGATCGAGGCGGGCGCGGACGGCGTGGATCTCGACCGCGAACCCGTCAGCGGCGGCACGGCGCACACCGATATTCTCGTAATGGCGCACGCGCTTAGAGGATCGCGGTTTGCGCTGGGCAATCATCTTGACGAGGAGCTTAATCTCGACAAAGTGCTAGAAAGCGAAACGATCTTGAAAGAGGCGCTTAAAGATTACTTTATCCCGCCCGAAGCGACGCAGGTTTCGGCGATCATTCAGTATTCGCCCATGCCCGGCGGCGCGCTTACGGCAAATACGCAGATGATGCGCGATAACAACTGTCTGGATAAATTCCCCGCCGTGATCGCGCAAATGCGCGAAGTGGTGGAAAAAGGCGGTTTCGGCACGTCCGTTACGCCCGTGAGCCAGTTTTATTTTCAGCAGGCGTTCAACAACGTGATGTTTGGCAAATGGAACAAAATCGCCGACGGCTACGGCAGAATGGTTTTGGGCTACTTCGGCAAAACGCCCGTCGCGCCCGATCCCGAAATCGTCAAACTCGCCTCAAAACAGCTTAATCTGCCGACGACGACCGAAAACGCAATCGACATAGCCGATCGCGACGAGAAGAAATCGAGCAAATGGGCAAAAGAACAGCTTGCGGCAAACAATCTTGAAACCAGCGACGAAAACGTGTTCATCGTCCTTTCGTGCGGCGATAAGGGAATCAAGTTTTTGCGCGGCGAAGCGACGGGAAGCGTTCGTCTCAAATCGGACGTCGCTCCCGCCGCGAAGCCTGCGGGCGGCGCGGAAGATTTCACGATTGTCGTCGATAACCAAACCTATTTCGTCAAAGTCGCCGAAGGCAAAATCGCGGAATTAAGCGCGGCGGACGGCTCAAAGATCGCTTCAGGCGGCGAAAACGCGCCGATTCCTAGCGGCAAATCGCATACTATCGCCGCGCCAATGCCCGGTAGCGTGGTCAAGATCGCCAAAAACGTAGGCGATCGCGTTAAAGACGGCGAGCTTATCGCAACGCTTGAAGCCATGAAAATGGAAAACGAGATTTTCTCGGACTCAAACGGCGTAATCGCGTCGATCGACGCGCCCGTCGGAACGAAAGTGCAGGCGGGTCAAGCGCTTGTAACGATTGCGGCGTAAGGATTGGCGATGAGAAAAACGTTTATAACGCTTATATTGGCGGCGTTTGCATTCGCGATCTCCGCGTTTGGCGCGGCGGTTGAAATCAACGCCACAAGCGTTAAAGGAGAGAAGGTTTACGAGGCAAAGCCGCTTAGCGATATGTTTTTGGGGCTAATCGACAGCACGGGCGTTAAAGCGCTTATGACTCCGCAGGAGAACGTGAAAAACGAGTTCGGCAAAGACGTAAGCCCGTTTGCTCAAACGTGGGGACGGCTTGTGATGTTTGCGATCTGCTTTGCGTTGATCTATCTTGGAATCGCAAAGCAGTATGAACCGCTTTTGCTGCTTCCGATCGCCTTTGGCGGACTGCTGGCAAACATTCCGATCGCCGACATAGCGGGACCAAACGGACTTCTTGGCGTTTTGTACAACATGGGCATCGCAAGCGGGCTGTTTCCGCTACTGATCTTTATGGGCGTGGGCGCGATGACCGATTTCGGACCATTGCTCGCCAATCCGAAAACCTCGTTGCTTGGCGGCGCGGCGCAGTTTGGCATTTTCGGCACGCTTGTGTTAGCCGTCGCGGTGGGGCAATACACCGATCTTTTCACCTTCGATCTGAAACAGGCGGCGGCGATTAGCATTATCGGCGGCGCGGACGGTCCGACTTCGATTTTCGTCGCCTCGCGCCTTTCGCCCGATCTGCTAGGCGCGATAGCGGTGGCGGCGTATTCGTATATGGCGCTGGTGCCGCTAATCCAACCGCCGATTATGCGCGCTTTGACGACCAAAAAAGAGCGGGCGATCAAGATGACGCAACTGCGCGAGGTAAGCAAGCTGGAGAAAATTCTGTTTCCTCTCTCGCTGGTCGTTTTATGTACGCTGTTTTTGCCCGACGCCGCGCCTTTGCTGGGCGCGCTCTGCTTTGGCAATTTGGCGCGGGAATGCGGCGTGATTGAGCGCATAAACGACACGTTGCAAAATTCGCTAATCAACATCGTTACGATCTTTTTGGGGCTTTCGGTGGGTTCTAAACTTGCGGCGGATAAGTTTTTGATTCCCGAAACGCTCGCGATTGTGATTTTGGGCTTGCTCGCGTTTTCGTTTGGCACCGCCGCGGGCGTGGTTATGGCGAAAATTATGAACAAGTTAAGCAAAGACCCTATCAATCCGCTAATCGGCAGCGCGGGCGTTTCAGCCGTGCCAATGGCGGCGAGAGTTTCGCAAAAA